>JAZPZM010000092.1:0-8610 GCA_045544735.1 Eubacteriales bacterium | reverse complement strand
CCAACCAGGTCGAGTTTGTTCTTTTTTGCGAACCCGCCGATTTCGGTTTTCTGTCGCAGGGTATCTTGGCTGCCGAGCCGTGTAGGCTCAACGACTTGCAGTATCATCCAGGCTTTCGGCATTGCTTACACCTCCCGTCTTTGGGCGACTTCGGTTTTGAACTTGATATTGTTTTCCCGAAGTTCCTCGAAGGTGACGGGCATAAAACCATTGACGTCAACCCCGGCATTGAACATAATTTCCGAGCGTTCAATCAAAGGCCAATATTCCATATCGGTGTTGCCGTGGATATGACCGAAAATCATATACCCGTTCCTTCTCATATGTGGGAAACTCATCATTGGGTAATGACAGAGGCTTATGTTGTGCTGCCCGTCCGAGGTGTGTAGTAGATCGTTCACGCTCACGAACCATTTTGAAAGGTCGCACTTCTTAATCCATGTTTTGTCGTGGTTTCCCAAAAGAAGATGCTTCTTTCCCTTGAGCCTGGAAAGATACTCTTCGGGTGGCTTGTGAATACGGAACATCATATCGCCAAGAATGTAAATGGTATCATTGTTGGTGACACGGCTGTTCCAGTTTTGGATGAGGGTTTCATCCATCTCCTCAATCGAGCCGAAAGGACGATTGCAGAGCTTGATAGCGTTTTCGTGACCCAGGTGTAGGTCACTTGTAAAATAAATCATTCTTCGTTCTCCTCATAGAAGCAAGAGAACCGAAACAGCTCCGCCAGGCTTCGTGCAGTCTTCGCCAAACGAAGGCAGACATCCTTCAACCCCTCCGCATCCA
The DNA here is from genome assembly GCA_045544735.1 of Eubacteriales bacterium. Lineage (GTDB taxonomy): Bacteria > Bacillota > Clostridia > Oscillospirales > CAG-272 > CAG-390. The sequence continues at coordinate 7,821 of JAZPZM010000092.1, read as the reverse complement.
ATGACTCAAGGTAGCTGTTTTGTTCAGCGGCAGATAGATCGGTGAAACACCGCTCACATTCTTTACCGCCTCTTTCAACAACTACATAAACGTTGTCGAGTCCTCTGGGCTCGGGGATGTTATTGTTCTGTTCCGTTATACTCATTTGCTCCATACCTTTCTGCATCCACAGGATAGTAGTAGAGACGAATTTCGCTTAACTTCACATATTCGATGCCACATTCGAGGTCGATACCTTCAGCGTAGTCCTCTGCCACAACGGCAAAGCCGAGCAGATAGTCATTGTCCGGCAGCCGTGTTACTTCACGGAGGATACCAGTGTTCATATGAGTATCCTCGTAAACGGACTCATCGATATATTTTTCTTCCTGCTCACGGGGAGTGAACATTCTTCGATAAATAAGGTATCGAAGTATCTGCCCCTCGTAGGCTTTTGCGAAATCCTCAAAACTCCCGTGGAAGCGTATCAGATTTTGATTGTCCATTTCACCCTCCATATTTTTCCTTGTACCATTCTTCCTTCTTTCTAAACTCGGCGCGAATGTCGCTGACATCGTATTCGGAGTATTGTTCCGCAGCGTCAACAAACTCTAAAATGAGAGACCCGCCGATGCAATGGTTGTAACCCTCGTACCACTCGAAGCCGGATTCAGCTACCGTAGGAGTTATGGGTTTGTCATAGGAAATGAAGAGGGTGTCGTATTTCCATAGATGGTTAAATGTATAGTTGGGTTTGTATAAAAGATGCTTTACACCCTTTGCGGACATAAAGCCGTGTCTCTTATACATATAGCCGTACACATACCAAGGTGGCAGATCTGACGGGAATATTTTTGTCGGGTATCTGCCGTAGGACAGTAAATGCCCATCGGGGTCAGAATTTCCTTCTTGAAACTTCCGCCCCAAGGGGTCGAGCATATATAGCGTTGATGTGATTCGCTTTTTGCGGTTCTGTCCGTAGTCCAGTTCGAGCAGCTTGTAAATGCTGTTTTTGGTGGTGACAATATGTGTGGCTGTTTGAGGGTCAAAGGTATGCCCCTTAACCTTTGTGGAGTGGATGCGTGAGCCAATACCGCTTATGTAATAAATCCACATCCGCTGACCGATTTGAATTTCTGGAACGAAACCAAGAAAACCCGTGATGCCATCATAAAGTGTGCCTGGACCGTCCTGGTTTGTTCCGTCAAGTGTCGTTACCGATATAACTCTTACGTTCATAACCATTCTCCCTTCAGCCATCACCGAATATGTCATTACAGAATCCAGTATAGTCCGTATCAAGAACTCCCTGGAACTGCTCATAGTCAGCTTTGGCTTCTTTTAGTGTCTTAAAGACCTTATCCTCAACGGCAAGGCGATTATAGATGTATGGTTTGACTCTTTCAAGCATATGTGGAAATCCCCAAAAGGCACCGCCAATAGGATGCCAGTCTTCCTTATCCGTGCTATACTGCAAATCGGTAATAGTTGCTCTCATTACTCGCACATATTTACGTTGGTAACCGAACCACAAATGCTGAACTTCCGCTTTTGAAAATCGCATATAGTACGGCCAACGCCAGGTGTTCAAGTGTTCCCATTCCTTTGCATTTGCGGTGTACGCTGCCGAAGCTATCAAACGGACTGGCTCAAGCAACGGCATTTGCTGATATGCAACGCTGTGGGTTACGTCTTTCTGACCTTGCTGATATGAGATGAAGGCATCCTGCATTTCTTGAAAGCTATCCTTGTACCGCTCGGACTCACGAAGGGTGCGAAGCAGATCCGCTATTTCGGTCATCGTTCCATAGTAGGCTTTACTAAAGCTCGTAAAGGATGCTGCCGAATAGTCATCCAAAAGTAAACGGTAATACTGGTCGGATTTCAAGATTAGTCCTCCCTTACGACACTTTCCAAGCAAACCATAAGGAAGTGCATTTTGTCGATATGTTTGTCGATATGCCAATGCCCACAATACCAACGGGTATAATCCAAGCGGTCTTCGATAGTGTCGAGCCACTTTTCGGTGCTTTGGTCGACTAATGCTTGATTCAATCCGGGCAGGAATGCCTCTGTGGGGATGTACTTGAAAGGACAAGTGTGAGATAATACGTGGTCAACCTTCCAACCGACCCTTTCCAGGTTCTTTTCAACCCTGGCTTTGATAGTATCGGAGGGTTGCTCATCATCGAACCAGGCAAGGCCTCGGTTTAGTCGATAGAATTTATCAACCGAGTAGGCTCCACCGATGGCTATTGATTTGTAGCCATCAAGGTCGTATATCTCACCGTCTTTTGCGAACATCAAATTTGGGTAATCATCCTCTACATATACAATGCCGCCGTTCCATTCCTTTTCCTTATAGGTAGGAATAGTAGCCGGACGCATTTCGTGATTGCCGTGGATGCAGAGAATTTTTACACCTCTGTCATTGAGGCGGTACTTGGCTCGTTTATCACCCTTGGAATTGCCGTAGTAATTGAGTCCGGCATCGCCCAGGACAACGATAGTATCATCACCCGTCATTTCAAACTGACGGATGAAATTCAACAGCGGGAGGATGTTCCCGTGAATATCACCTGTATAGTAAACCATAACATTTTCATCTCCTTTCACTTAATTTTACTAATGCCCAAGAATATAGCAAGGGGTTTAGCGAATTCATAACTGTTATGAATTCACGGGCATCCTCTGTACCGCAAAAAAGTACGGCACAGAGGCGAGGTCACTTTGCCCGTAGGTAAAAATAAAGACCTCTGGGGTATTCACAACGGCGACTTTTAGTAGTAATATTCACTATGGTCATCGTTGCGAATCATCCACTCGTTTTCACGAAGACTGTTCTTGACCGCAATAGCAACTTCAAAAAGTATCCGCTTTTCGCAGCTATTACAATCTGAGAGCAGTTCGGCAAGCTCCGCAGAATACTCGACCCGGTCATTGACCTGGTTGCCATTGAGGAGTTGGTCGACCGTGACACCGAGGACATTTGCAATGCGAACCAGGCTTTCCAGGCTGGCCTTCTTTATGGAGGTCTCAATATGGCTTATGTAGGAAACAGACATATTGGTGTACTCCGCAAGGTCAGCCTGGGACATTTTTCGCATTTTGCGTATCTCTTGGATACGTCTGCCGATGCGTGGATAATTAATCCGTAGCATTGTATATCACCTCCTATCGTGGGCATATTAGCTGACATATTACCCACGATAAAGGTACATATCCAGTCATTTCTCGATACTGTCCGATAAAAGTTTGATAACTTTTCACGGGGGCAAAACTACACCGAGAAATCAGCGTCTTTGTCCGCAAAAGATGGCGAATTTATAACAAATTACAGAAATATTTTTGATTTTAATGACCACGGGGATACAACTATCCCTGTGGTTATTTTTCTTTTTGCTTGTACTGCGGTAAACTGAATACCAGATTCTATTATGGAGTGTTGCCAATGATAAACAGAAAGAACCGCCCCTCTGTCGCAGAGCAGAAGGCAAAAATACGAGAGCGTTATCGAGGAATGGATACCGACAATATGGAGGTCATCCCAGCTCGAAAAGCGCCGGACTTCTATGATGAAGAACCCAAGCGGGTGGCTGTGTATGTTCGTGTTTCAACTGACGATCCAAGACAGACCACCTCTTTTGAAATTCAGAAGAACTACTACGAGGATTTGGTCGAAAAGCACGAACTTTGGACTCTGGTCGATATTTATGCTGATGAAGGTATCTCCGGCACATCCTTGCAGCACCGAGATGCTTTCAACCAGATGATTGCCGACTGCCGAGCCGGAAAAATTGACCTAATAATCACGAAAAGCGTGTCCCGTTTTGCGAGAAATATCCTTGATTGTATCGGTATGGTTCGTGACCTTTCAGCGTTGAACCCGCCGGTCGGTGTATTCTTTGAGACCGAGCATATTTTCACCCTCAAGGATGATACCGAGATGAGTCTTTCGTTCCAGGCAACGATGGCGCAGGAAGAGTCCCACACAAAGAGCCGTATTATGAACACCTCTATTGAAATGCGTTTCAGCCACGGTATCTTGCTAACCCCGGAGTTGTTCGGATATAAGCACGATGAGGAAGGTAACCTTACCATCAATGAGGAACAAGCACCGATAGTTCGACTCGTGTTCTTTATGTATTTATATGGCTACACTTGCCAACAGATTGCAAACACCTTGACCAAACTCGGCATCAAAACGATGCGAGGTAAAGAGGAATGGTCAGCGGGTACTGTTTTGGGCATCCTCCGAAATGAAAGACATTGTGGCGAGGTTTTGACACGAAAGACCTACACCCCAAATTACCTCAATCACAAAGCAAAAAAGAATATGGGCGACCGAACCCAACATAGATGGCGTGACCACCACGAACCGATTATCTCCCGTGATGATTTCATAGCGGTTCAGCACCTCATCAACAATGCTAAATACGGTAACAAGGGCATTCTGCCGGAACTCCACGTTGTTCCAGATGGTGCCCTAAAAGGCTTTGTCTCGATAAATCCTCGGTGGTCTGGCTTTAAAGCTGAAGATTACCTTCTTGCATCGCAAAGTGTTCTCCCCGAGGCTGATGAGGAAGTGGAACTTGAAGAAGCTCCTATTCAAATTACAGCAAACACCGGGGATTTCGATTTGAGAGGCTTTGAGATTGCAAGATCGCAGTTTTTTGACACACAAGACAAGCTCTGTGTTACTTTTTCTGACTCCACCATCTTGTTTAGTACGGCTTGCATTCGCAAATTTAAAAATGCACAGTACATAGAAATGCTGATACACCCATCGGAGCATTTGTTGGCTATTCGAGTCTGCGACCAAAAGCACCGAAACGCAATGAAATGGGCAAAGCTAACAAACGATGGAGAGTACATCCCCCGTGGAATCAGCGGTGCTGCTTTCCTTGGAACTTTGTATCAGCTTTTCGATTGGGATAAGTCCTTCAAATACCGCATACGTGGTATCCGCAGACAAAAGGATGATGCTGCGATACTTGTTTTCGACCTCAAGGAAACGGAACTCTTTGTTCCAAAGGACACCGTTGAGGCTGAAACCGAGAACGAGGCAACACCTATCAAACATGGTAGAACAGTTGTCGCATACCCCTCGGCTTGGGCAGATAATTTCGGTAGCAACTATTACATACACGCCCAGGCAAGTGAGATGGCGGCTTTTGCTGGCGAAGACCGATGGCAAGGCGATGGTGAGATTCATCGCATTGCTGCTTTGCCGGACCTTAACGTTACGACCCAAGATGTAGCAGCGGCTCACATCAAAAAAATAATCAAAGATATTCAGGAGGACACGCAACATGGAGATGGAACATCGACTAACGATTGACCCGGTAGCGGCTGCTTTAGGTGGCCACACTCCCGATGAGGAAGCCGAAATCATAACAGATGAGGACTTTTCTTATGACGGATACCAAGTTGTGCGTGGTGAGTTCTTTGCCCATGTGCAGGAGCCGTCCATCACATTTAACAACTGCCGAGTCGCACTTAACACCGCTTGCATCCGCAAGCTGCCGACCGTAGAGTATGTGCAAATACTCGTAAACCCGGAAACGATGAAATTGGCTGTACGCCCTTGTAACGAGGATGATAAGGACTCGTTCCTTTGGTGTACCACCAAGAACGGCAAACGTAAACCGAAGCAGATAACCTGCCGTATGTTCTTTGCTAAAATCGTAAACCTTATGAACTGGAATCCCAACTATCGGTATAAGCTGTTGGGCAAAATCATACGCAGCGGTGACGAATACCTTGTGTTATTTGACCTAACCGCAACACAGACCTATCAGCGTACTCTAAAGGAAGATGGAAAAATCCGCACATCCAGAACCCCAACCTTCCCTGCAGAGTGGCAGGATCAGTTTGGATTGCCCGTTGAGGAACACCAGAAACTGCTGCAAGTGAACATATTTGATGGCTATACTGTCTTTGGGTTACAGGATAAAAAAACAACGGGTGAAGATGGCGTTGAGGCGGATGGTTCATCTTCGCCAGAAGGAGGACTACTATGACAGATAATTCATCTGCAACCATACTGGTTGATTTGTCAAAGGACCGTATCCGCATACATAAGAAAACACTTCACGCATTGGGAGACCCGGAGTGTATTTTGCTTATCGTCAACCCCGGAGAAAAGACTCTGGGGATTATACGTGGACAGTTGGACGATAAGGGCGTACATCGTGTTCGTTATGAGAAGTTGGCGCACGGTGTCTGTTACGAGCTATACAGCAAACCCCTGGTTCGTAAGCTCCGAGAGGTTTGCCCCGAATGGAAGGACGGATGCAGTTATCGCCTGAATGGTGAATTCATCCAGGGACAGAGCATCGCACACTTTAATATGAAAGATGCTGTTGCCATCAAGGGGAACCAGGTGATACAGCAATGAGTGACTTACAAGTGCATACATTAAAACTGAATTCTGAATTTCAATTCTTGGTACATCCTCATTCTTTGAGCGAGTCATTGGAGATTGAAAACACTATCCGAAACCAAGGGTGTACAGCTCACCTTAAGGTTTGGAACGGAACACTCCTTTATCATTACGAGCATTATGAGATTTGTACCCGATATAATATTCCTTTTCGCATTGAAAAACTGAAGGTTAAACACTACGAAGAAGCCGTGGCTTGGCTGTGCAAAAAGCAACTGGAACGCACCGATCTGCCGGAAGAAATGCGAAAGTACCTGGTTGGCAAACGTTACCTTATGGAAAAGGTACTCGGCGCTCACAAGTATGCAAACATCAAGCAAACCAACCGAAGGAAAGGTCGCAATCTTATCGTTACCGAGGAAAGCCGTCCCTACGATGAAACAGCAACCCAAACACGAGAACGACTCGGTGCTGAATATCATATGAGCCACGCTACCGTTAGAAAATACGGCATCTTTGCACAGAACATTGATGTTATCCGTGAGTCTTGCCCGGAGTTTGTTCGCCAGGTTTTGATTGGTAAGGTTCGCATAGCACACGAGCATTTGGATGCAATTGTTCATCTGCCACCTTCAGAAATTAAAATAGCTACCGAGAGCTTCCTTTCCGATGACAGCGGAAAAAAGAGTTATTCCCACGCAAGAGAGATATTGAGTAAGAATAGCGTGTCGATTGAGACCAAGGCAACCAGGGGTCCTCGACCTTTGATTCCTGCATCACTACCATCAACAACAGGAGCGATAAAGAATATGCCGGAGTATGACCCGGACGCAGAAATATCGAGCCTTACATACACCGTCCCCTCGTGGGTAAGTTCAATCAACCGAGTTCGGAATGTGTCGGACTTAAGTAAAGTAAGCGGAATAGCAAAGTCCAGGCTCAAAAAGGAATTGATAAACCTTAAGGTCACCGTGGATATTATGCTAAACGCTATGAAGGAGTGATAACAATGGATGAAATGAAAACGATGGATGATTTGAGCTATTTCGTACCCGATGTAAAGTTTGAGCTGATACCGATAAAGAACCTGGTATCGAACCAGAACTATCAGCGTAACCTTTCGGTGTCGCACATCCAACGCACGGTCGATCACTTTGACCTGCACCAAATCAACCCAGTAAAGGTAAGCCGCCGTGAGGGCATCAACTATGTATTTAACGGTCAGCATACAATTGAGATTGTTGCAGCGGTGTCTGGTTCACGTGAGACCCCAGTCTGGTGTATGATTTACGATGATATGGACTACACGCTTGAGGCTGATATTTTTGCAAATCAGCAGAAGTTCGTAAAACCGCTCGTTCCATACGAAATCTTTATGGCAAACTTGGAGGCGGGCAACGATGAGCAGCTCATCATTAAAGACCTGGTTGAAGTCGGATCGTAGCCATGTCGTTCTG
>JAZPZM010000091.1:0-8511 GCA_045544735.1 Eubacteriales bacterium | reverse complement strand
CGCTTTGCGCGTGATAAATGATGCGTTTGCCTTGCGGCAAACATGAAGGAAAAAAGTGGTTGAAGCCTCACGGCTTCAACCACATTTTATTTTATTGAATGCTTTTTGCGAAAGCAAAAAGCTACCTTAACTTTGCACTTTGCACTTAGCACTTTGCACTTTATTGCGCCATTGGCGCAATATTATGTTTGACAAATCGCTTCAAATGCGGTATACTAATCTTGGATAATTACCATAATATGATAAGGCGGTGATTTTTATGAATTTTTCGGATTTTGAAGAAAAAAAGTTGCGTGGTGAGGTCATTTTCAACGGCAGGATAATTCGCGTTGAAAGGGACGAGATAACGCTCCCCAACGGCAAGGAGGGCTTCCGCGAGGTCGTGCGCCATCCGGGCGCGGTTTGCGTAGTTCCCGTTACCGACGAGGGCGAGGTCATTCTCGTGCGTCAGTTCAGATATCCCTACCGCGAGGTGCTTCTTGAAGTTCCCGCGGGCAAGCTTGAGGCGGGCGAGCGCGCAAGCGAGGCAACTATTGCCGAGGCTACTCTGCGCGAGCTTAAGGAGGAGGTCGGCGTGACTTGCGACCGCCTTACCTATATGGGTGCGCTGTATCCGTCGGTCGCCATTTTCGACGAGGTCATTTTTATGTATATCGCCGAGGGCTTGCATTTTGGCGACACCTCGCCCGACGAGGACGAGTTTTTGGAAATCGTTAAGATACCGCTTGACGAGCTTTGCGAAATGATAGTGCGCGGTGACGTTCCCGACGCGAAAACTCAAGCCGCCGTCCTGAAAACGGCTTATATTCTTAACAAAAGAGGAGAGAAAAAATGAAGCTGAATTATAAAAGAACTATCTGCGTCGGCTTTGCATTTTTCCTGATCTGCGCCTTCTGGCAGGCGTATGACACGATAATCCCGAAAATACTTACGGACCGCTTCGGTATGTCGCAAACGCTGTCGGGCGTGATAATGGCGGCGGACAACGTGTTCGCGCTCGTTCTGCTTCCGCTTTTCGGCATAATTTCCGATAAGTGCCGCTCACGCCTCGGTAGGCGCACTCCCTTTATACTTGTGGGAACGCTCCTTGCCGTTACGGCGTTTATCTCGCTGTCTGCGGTGGATGCCGCCCAGCTTTCAAAGCTTGGCGACGTTTCCGACATCAACTCCGCCGAGGCGCGATGCATCGTGTACGACGGCGTTGGCGAGCTGGAGTTTGACAACGGCGAGGGGGAGAGCGTAAAGCTCTCCGAGCTTTACACGCGCGAGGAATTTGCCGCTATCGATGCGCTCGACGCTGACGGCAATGCTACCGACGAATATACCGACTACGTTGTTGTGGCGCGGCGCGCGTATATCTCGCAGGAGATAACGGGCAAGGACCCGTCAACGCTTATAATCTTTATTCTCGTGCTTCTTGCGGTGCTTTTGTCGATGGCGACCTTCCGCACGCCCGCCGTTGCGCTGATGCCCGACGTTACGCCAAAGCCGTTGCGCTCCAAGGGTAACGCCATAATCAACCTTATGGGTACGCTTGGCGGAAGCCTTGTGCTTGGGCTTGGAATAATTTTCGGCACGGGCTCTACCCAAAACACCTTTATGAGCTATATCGGCTTCTTCTGCGCCGTTGCGGGCATTATGATAATTTGCCTTTGCGTATTTATGCTCACCGTCCGCGAGCGCAGGTTCGTTCGCGAGATGGAAGAGGTCAGCCGCGAGTACGGCATTGACGAGCAGGCAGAGGGAGAGGATAAGGGCGCTCGCGCCCTCTCGCGCGGCGAGCTTGTATCGCTGATACTTCTGCTTGCCTCGGTCGCCTTGTGGTACGCGGGCTATAACGCCGTCGTCAGCAAGTATTCCGTATACGCGGGCAGTGTTTTGAATCTTGATTACAACAGCACGCTGCTTATTGCGAACATCGCCGCGCTCGCCGCTTATATCCCCGTTGGTATCATAGCGTCGAAGGTCGGCAGAAAAAAGACCATAATTGCGGGCGTTTTGATGCTTGGAACGTCGTTCCTCGTTGCATCCTTCCTTGAAAACGGCACGCCGCTTCCCATTATGATGGCGCTTTTCTCACTTGCGGGCATCGGCTGGGCAACGATAAACGTAAACTCCTTCCCGATGGTGGTGGAGCTTGCACGCGGCGGCAACGTCGGCAGATATACGGGCTTTTACTACACCGCCAGCATGGCGGCGCAGACCGTGACCCCCGTTGTTTCGGGCTGGTTTATGGATATGCTTGGAATGAAGGCGCTCTTCCCCTACGCCACCATCTTCGTTGCGGGTGCGCTTATCACTATGTCCTTCGTGCGCCACGGCGACTCGAAGCCTGCCGCCAAGGGCAAGCTTGAGGCACTTGCGGGGGAGGACTGATAAAATGTGGCTTCTTTATACGCTGTTGCCGATAGTTATCATTATCGGGCTGTATCTGTTTCTTATCGCGCCCTGCACGCGCAGGCGCAAGAGGGCGGAGGCGTTTATCGCCGATTACGCGCACCGCGGGATTTTGCGCGAGGGCGACGTTGAAAACAGCCTCACTGCCCTTGTCGGCGCGACGAAGGCGGGCTACGGCATCGAGCTTGACGTGCGCCTTGACGCCGACGGCAGAGTGGTGGTATTCCACGACGATACCCTTAAAAGAGTGTGTGGAATAGACCGAAATATGAGTGAAATGACGGCGGCGGAGCTTTCAGGCGTGCGCCTTAACGGAAGCGAGGAGGGCGTTCCCACGCTTGCAGACGTGCTTGCGGGCGTTGACCGCAGTATGCCGCTTTGCGTGGAGCTTAAGGGAACGAGCCCCGACACCTCGCTCTGTCCGAAGGTCGCAGAGCTGCTTGACGGCTACGACGGCGCGTATAGCGTGGAGTCGTTCAATCCCTTTTTGCTTGCGTGGTTCAAAAAGAACCGCCCCGACGTGATAAGGGGACAGCTCGTCAGCAATTTCTTCCGCGAGGGCGGAACGAGCCTTGTCGTAAAGCTGCTTTGCACGCCGATGCTGACAAACGTCCTTTCCCGTCCCGATTATATTTCCTATAACGCACAGTTTAAGCAGCTTTCGGTCGCGCTTTGCGAAAAGCTTTTCGGAGCGACGATGTTTGCGTGGACTATAAGGGATAGGGAGCTTTACAAGCGCGTGCGCGCGCGCGGTCACGCGGCAATTTTTCAGGATTTTGAGCCGAGGATAAAAAATGAGAGATAATTACGACGTTATAAAGACAGAGGGCAGAAACCCCAATACCACGAACATAGACAAGCTCCCCACGCTTGAGATGGTGGCGCTGATAAACCGCGAAAACCGCCGCGTTGAGGACGCTATCGACGAGGTACTGCCCGAAATAGCCGAGGCGGTGGATATCATCGCCGCCGCTATGGAGAGGGGAGGACATCTCATTTACGTCGGCGCGGGAACGTCGGGCAGACTCGGCGTTGTGGACGCGTCGGAGTGTCCGCCGACCTTTGGAGTTGATTTTGAGCTTGTGCGCGGCATTATCGCGGGCGGCAACGGCGCAATGTTCAAGGCTGTCGAGGGTGCGGAGGACAGCACCGAGGCAGGAGCTGAGGCGATAGACGCCGATGGCATCGCCGCGGGTGACGTGGTGGTCGGTATATCCGCATCGGGCAGAGCGCCCTTTGTGCTTGGTGCGCTTCGCCGCGCCGCCGAGATAGGAGCTGTGCCGATCGGACTTTCCTGCAACCCAGGCTCGCCGATGGAGGCGCTTTGCCGCGTTACCATCGCTCCCTTCGTAGGAGCGGAGGTGATTTCGGGCTCGACGAGGCTCAAGGCGGGCACGGCACAAAAGCTGGTGCTGAATATGCTTTCGACGGGCGCGATGATAAAAACGGGCAAGGTCAGGGGCAATCTTATGATAAACGTGCGCCCCACGAACGAAAAGCTCGTGGAGCGCGCAACGAGGATAATAATGGAGCTTTCGGGCGCAAGCCGCGCCGATGCCGCCGCCGCACTCCAAAAGTACGGCGACGTGCCAAGCGCACTCGACGCGCTTGGAAAATAAAAATATCGGTGAGCCGACGGCTCACCGATATTTTTTATTGTAAAACATAACACAAAATGACAATTTTTCTCTCGAAATGCGTCATTGAATTGCTGTAGGATGTGCTGTATAATATAGATGTCGACAAAAACGCTTTGCAAAGCAATCACCTATACTTAAGGAGGAAAAAATGAAACTTGCAATTGGGGAAAATATACGCAATTTTCGGAAGAAAAACGACTTGACGCAAGAAGCGCTTGCCGAACGGTTGGGAGTAACCTATCAGTCTGTCAGCCGTTGGGAAAACGGCTCGACCTATCCCGATCTTGAGCTGATCCCCGCTATTGCCGAGGTGCTTGCCATTACCGTTGACGAGCTTCTCGGAATGCCGCAAATCGAAAAAGAAAAACGCGCGGTGAAAGCGTTTGACGAGCTTCGGCGCGAGTGTATAAAGCGTGATTATGATGCCGAGAAAATTGTAGATCTTCTTCGCGATATACGAAGGAATTATCTTGACAGCGACTCTGCGTGGCGTCCGTGGTGTGAGGGAAATGGCAGAGCTTTTCGCGATCCCAAAATACTTCCCGAAGTGCGCTTGTTAGCGCAAGCATACCTTGAACGTCGTCCTATGTATCTGCACACAATTCAAACAATGGTGGAAATCGAGGATGAGGAACATTTGGAAGACTTTTTGGGTAAATATACGACACCCTTTGATTGTTCGGAGCGCGCATTATTATTTTGGAGATATCAGCGCCGCAGGGACTCGGAAAAATTCGAGCCTGAGCGCAGATATCAATTATATCAAGCCTTTAGCACATTGCTTTGCCCAAGCTATCTTTTGAAATGGGGCGAAAGTAAGGAAAACAAGGAGGCGGCGGATGAATTTATGGAAAGCATGCTTTCGTTAATTCGCTGTGATGCCAAGGATGATCGCCCTGATATGTGGACAGATGATCGCATTGAACTCCGACTTAAATCCGCGGTACGGTCAATATCTGCGGGGGAACAAGATGAGGCTCTTTCGAAAATAGAAAGTGCAGTAAAGCTGTTAGAGGATACAATGATGGTTACAGATGAGGTCGTATTGCCGACATCCTGCCGTTTTATTGAGGGAATGGAATGGCGCGCTAAAGAGAAGTGGGATAACCGTGATAATAATCCCGACAGCCCCGAAGAACGAATGATTTTCGTGGCAACTCAAATGGATGGTATGTGTACTTGCTATTGTATATATCCGCGCAATCATTATGACTTTCTTAAAGGAAAAGATTTTGAGCCTATCCGCAATCACCCCGAATTTATAAAGCTTTGTGAGCGCGTAAAAGCGCTGATCGTCACAAAGAACAGTGGAACGTGATCTTGTCGTTTAGGAGTGGCGCAAAGGTCGGGTGCTTGCGCTTTAGGCAGGCACTCGGCTTTTGTGTACTGCTCGAATTCAACGGTTGGTTGATTGATTTTTCTTTTTGCCTATGTTATACTTGATTTGGTAGTCATAATGGGAGCATAGCATAATTTTGGAAAATCGGAGGCGGTATGGTGAAAATATCACGTATCGGACGTAAAGATGAATAGAAGGAGAGAAACGCTCGCAAGGTTAGACAAGGATTATTATCCGTACGCGCAGATGCTTTTGTCGGGCGAAACGTACGGAATACTGATATCCAAGCGCTTGTTAATAAAGCCGTTGAAAATTTTTTGGGTGTGCTTTTTCGTGGCGTTTTTGATACGCGGCGGGGCTGTGGTGTTCGGCGCTGCGATATTGCCGTCGCTGATATTATTTTCGCTCTTCCTTACGATGCTTTACCCCATTTGGCACGCCTGCTCGATATCGCGGGGCGCATATATCTTTTTTCATATCGCGGTGCTCGTCGCCTTGAAGCTTATCTCGATACCCACTTCATTTTTGTTAGAGAGGTTGTTTTTTTATGTCTATTATGTTTCTTGATAAATCCGAGGAAAGAGCCGTCGATTTTGACGTGAAGGCAGAGATAGTTTCAAAGGATAAGTTCTTCGAGTCGGCAAAAAAATATATAAGCGTGGACGAAGAAACGCTCTTGCACAGGCAGGCGTTGTTTTCGGACGTGCTAAAGAATGCGGAGCTTGAGAGCTTTTTGTTTTCTCTTGCCGAAAAGATGAATGAATACTCCGAGCTTTCAAGGCCAAACGCCAAGGATGCAAACAATGAGGTAAAGATATACAATATCCTTTATCCCACCGTTTACATAGAGCTTGTAAGGTTTATATACGATTCGCTTTCGCCGATTATGGCATCCGTTACCTCGGTAGCCGTAAGGAAGCTTTACGAGCTTGCAAGGGAGGATATAAATTCCGACGAATATAAACGTATCAAGGACTACTACGACAAGAATTCGCGCAAGCTGCGCTTGGTAAAAAGCGTAACGATAGGTGTAAATCTCAATGCGATGTATCAGCCAAAGGAGGCGGGGATAGTTGCGCTGAACGAGGAGGAATACCGTTCGGGCGATCTGCTTGATCGCATAATGCGCGCGGACTTCAAGAGGGATGATTTCCATTGCATCGCACCAATCACAGTTATTGATAAAAAGCTCGGCTTTTCGGAAAGCCAGCAGGTCAATTTTGCCTTTTTAAAAGCGATGGGAGACGTTCTTGACAGCGGACTTTACCATTGCAGCAGCCGCCTTTTGAAATACGCGAGGGGCAAGCTCGCGCAGTATTTTGATATGCTTGATTCTATGGATTTTTTGGTAGAGGCTATCAAGCGCATCAAGGTGTTTAAGGAGAAAAAGATACCGCTGTGTTTCCCGAAAATAAATCACGATGGTGAATTTAACGTAGTTTCGCTGTACGATAATTCACTCTGCGTAAAGAAAGAGAAGAGTGAGATCGTTGCTAATACGGTAAAGTTGGAGAGGGGAGTTTGCTGTTATATTCTGACAGGCCCTAACAGCGGGGGAAAGAGCGTTTTTGCCAATTCTCTTGCCGCGGCGCAGTACTATTTTCAGCTCGGTATGCCCATACCCGCAAGGGAGGCGTCCTTGCCTATCTGCGATTATATCTTCAAGATATCGGTAGAGGAGCAGGTGGGCGCGGAGCTTGTCGGACGCTTTGAGCGCGAGTGCATTTTGCTTTCGGACACGCTTGGCAGATTTACGAAAAACAGCTTGGCGCTCATAGACGAGGCTTTCACCTCGACCTCGGCAGCCGAGGCAGTTCCGATAGCGGCAAATTTCATAAGCGAGATGTGCAAAATAGGCGGAAAATGCGTATTTATTACGCACTACCACGAGCTTTGCGAGGAGCAAGCGAAGATCAGGGAGTGCGGCGATAAGGTGGGGTATCTTCACACCGAGGCGCAGGGCGAGCGCAGAACGTACGCCGTTCAAAGCGGCAAAGCCGATTCGGGCAGCTACGCGCAGAGCATAGCTAAAAAATACGGATTGATATAAAGGCAAAGGCTATGTCACACTAAATGGTTGATTTTTTCATAAAAATATGCTATAACAATAGTAGATAAAAACATATGAGTTGATTTCAATGTCTGCTATTAAAGATATTTTAGATAAAATTGATAAGTTAAGCCCCGCCGATCAAGAGCGTCTTAAAACAATCCTTTTTAGTAAAACTTTTATTAAGCTATGTGTTAACTACATTAAAAACTGATCGGAACAGCAGTTTATCAGATCGTCCTGCTCTTCCGTTAGTTGCATAAACTTGAATTTTGCAGAGGAGATGTATGATTAGTGAATAATTTAGATACTCATTCCAAAATATTGAAGGCATATAAAATTCTTAGAACTATAACAATTGTTTTTGCTATATTAGGTCCTCTGGCGATGATATGTTCTGCGGTAGTTATTACATTGTTAGAAGAAGGTTGGTGGTTTAATCTTTTTGCCGCCTTTCTTGCCGGAATCTTAATGATGGTTGGCACACTTTATTTGTCTTTTTTAACACTTATGAGTGAAATAACTCGGCATATCAGAAGCAAAGTCAGAAGTGATTTATCCGACACACCTATTACAAAATGGATTCATCGTTTAGTTATGGGAGCATCTATTGCAGGAGTGGTTTCTTATATCCCAATCCTTTTGATTGTTTACGATATCTTAAATGGAGGCTTTGCTATTTTCCACTTTGTATGCGGTGGTACTATTGTAGCTTTGTATTTGGTTCTTGGAATAAATGCAGTTATACATCGTATAAAGATACGTTCATGAAGTTAACAAAAAGCAATATGTCGAGTATAGGAGAGAAAATACTCTCCTATACAAAAAGTGCTAAAAATCAGTCATATTAAGTGACAGAGTCAAAAAAAACAAGGGTATCGATCCATACACATCTGCATGCGGTCGATACCCTATTCTGATTCTTGGATGGCGATCTGCCGTCCTCTTTTTTATGGGGATGAAGACCGCATTGCATCGCTTGGAAACGCGCCGGATCTGCAACAATTCTCCAATAAAACGTGCAGAATCTTCGAATATTCGCTCATAAAATGTGCATGCGGCAATCGATAAGTCGGATCGTAGCC
>JAZPZM010000090.1:0-25960 GCA_045544735.1 Eubacteriales bacterium | reverse complement strand
GTTTTTGCCCCCTGACGTACCCACGTCCCCCAACGACGACAAAACCGCCACTTCTGCATCTAACTGAGACAGCCCCTATTGTTTTTTAAAACAGCCCCGCTATCCACAAAACGAGCCCGTACACCGTCCCCGCAAGCGTGCCGTAAAGCAATACGGGGCCCGCAACGGTGAATATCTTCGCTCCGAGTCCGAGGACGAAGCCCTCGTCCTTGCTGTCGATAGCGGCGGACGCGACGGCGTTTGCAAAGCCCGTTATCGGCACGAGCGTACCCGCACCCGCAAATTTCGCCACGTCGTCAAAGTGTCCGAGTGCCGTAAGCAGAACAGCCGCCGCCACGAGAACGAGCGAGGTAACGAGCCCCGCATCCTCGGCGGCAACGCCGAGAGCCTCGGCAAGCCTATGGATGCCCTCCCCCACCGTGCATATAAGTCCGCCAACCAAAAAGGCGTGCAGACAATCGCTGAAAAGTGCCGAGGCGGGCGCGTGTGCCTCGGCGTATTTTTTATATTCTGCGCGAGTCATTTTCATTTTTTCGACCTCCGTTTTCCATTTTCATTCTTCCCCGAAAAATGCGTAATTATAACAAAAAACCAAGTCTGCCCGAAAACGCGGCGATAAGCTTTATTTTTTGTATGCGGCGCGAAAAAAATCGCAAAATCTGCTTGATTTATGTCATTATTTGAGTTATAATTATATGGATTATACTCGAATAGTTTACCTATTCGGAAGAAAAAGCCAAAAATGGCTTGTATTACCACAAAAATCTCCATACATATGCCGAAAGGAAATAAAAATATGCTTGAAAGGATATCCAAAGAAAACTACTATCTTGACATAGCGCAGACCGTTTCCGAGCGAAGCACGTGCATTCGCCGCCGCTTTGGCGCGGTGATAGTCAAGAACGATTCCATAATCTCCACGGGCTACAACGGCGCACCGCGCGGTCGCGCCAACTGCAACGAGCTTGGCTCGTGCTACCGCGACACCCTCGGAATTCCCCGCGGCGAGAGATACGAGCTTTGCCGCTCCGTCCACGCCGAGGCAAACGCCATCATCGCCGCTCCGCGCGAGCAGATGCTCGGCGCGACGATATATATGTGCTGCACCTCCCCCGTCGACGGCTCGGTGATGGCGGGAACAACGAGCTGTATGATGTGCAAGCGCCTTATCATCAACGCTGGCATCGAACGCCTCGTCGTGCGTGACGACGCGCAAAATTTCCGCGTTATAAACGTCAGCGATTGGATAAGCGACGACGATTCTCTCGGCGGCAAGCTGGGTTATTGAGGTACTAAAATGAAATTCTTACGCAAAATATCCGCACTCCTTCTTCTTATTTGCATTATGCTTGCGGCGGTCGCCTGCGGTCCAAAGCTCGTTTTTGAGGGCGGTAGGATACTTGACACCAAAACTGACGTTTATTACGGCTTTGCGCCGAACACCTACGAGGCTGTGGCTATCGCCAACGCCATATACGCGGTTTGGGAGCAGAACGACGTTGAGGTGGCCTACCACGCTATCGAGGGACTTCCCACCGAGGAATACCTTGTGGACGAGTACGGCTACGTTATCTGCGCCGAGGGCAAGGAGCTTCCCGATCTTGACGGCTTTGAGCCGACGGGCGCGCTCGTGTGTACCAACGCCGAGGTTGCGGTTTCCATAGGCGATATAAAGGACGGCGCAACGCTTTCCGCGCTCGTTGACCTTTATATAAACGGCAAGAGCGTTACGTTTGAGAACACCGCCGTTGACACCCTCTCGATAAAATTCACATCCGAAAAATACCCCCACCTGTATTTCAGCCTCTCCGTTATGATCGAGGAGGATGAGAGCGTTTACCTTTGGAACCGCGACAACGGCAGATACGTAAACGTAGGCGGTCTGCTTGACCAATACATTGAAGGCTATCTTTATTAATTTGACCAAGGAAACACACAATGAACGATAAATTTTACACCGTAGTATTCAACGCCTCGCACGTTGCCGACGCCGCCGAGATCGAAAAGCTCTGCTTTTCCGAGCCGTGGTCCGAGGAGGCACTCGGATATATGTACTCCTCTCCCCACGCATACGCCGTTGCCTGCATAGAGCGCGAGAGCGGCAGAGTAGTCGCCTACGGCGGACTTGAATATATTCTTGACGAGGCGGAGCTTACCAATATCGCAACGCACCCCGACTTTCGCCGTCAGGGCTGTGCCGACGCAGTTACCGTCGCGCTTGAGCGCTTCGTCAAGCTGCACGGTGTCAAGCACATATGGCTTGACGTGCGCGCTTCAAACGAGCCCGCAATATGCCTTTACCGCAAGCTCGGATTTGAGGATGCGGGCGTGCGCAGACATTTCTACCGCTTCCCCACAGAAGACGCACTTCTAATGGTAAAGGAGCTTAAATAATGCTTATTCTCGGAATTGAGACCTCCTGCGACGAAACCTCCGCGGCGGTAGTATCGGGAGATGAAAGCGGTGCTGTCCGCGTGCTTTCAAACGTCGTTGCATCGCAGATAGAAACCCACCGTCTTTACGGCGGAGTAGTGCCCGAAATTGCGGGACGTGCGCACATCGAGGCTATTTCCTCCGTGGTCGAGGAAGCACTCACCACGGCGGGCGTTACGCCGCGCGAGCTTGACGGCGTTGCCGTCACCTCGCACCCAGGTCTTATCGGTGCGCTCCTCGTCGGCGTTAATTTTGCAAAATCGTTTGCTTATGCAAACTCACTCCCCATAATCCCCGTAAACCACGTACACGCGCACACGGCGGCGGCGTACATATCCGCCCCTGACCTTAAGCCCCCTTTCCTTTCGCTCGTCGTTTCGGGCGGTCACACGTCGTTTTATCACGTTACGGACTACACCCACTACGTCGAGATAGGCGCGACGCGCGACGATGCCGCGGGCGAGGCGTTTGACAAGGTTGGGCGCGTTATCGGGCTTCCCTACCCCGGCGGCGCGGCGCTTGACGCGCTTGCACACGATGGAGACGCAAGCGAGGCTAAAAAGACCATAGACCTGCCCTCCCCCGCGCTTTCGGGAGATAATCTTGATTTTTCATTCAGCGGTCTTAAGACAGCCGCGCTGAACTACCTTAACGGAATGCGCCAGCGCGGTGAGGAGATAGACCGCGCCGCATTCGCCGCGGCGTTCACCGACGCTGTGGTAGGCGCTATAACCAAAAAAGTTCCGTCGGCGCTGAAAGCGTCGGGATGCAGCACCCTTGTGCTTGCCGGCGGCGTTGCCGCAAACTCTCACCTTCGCGCCGCGCTTGAGGATACCTGCAAAAAAGCACGCGCGCGCCTCATCCTGCCCGACCTTAAGCTCTGCGGTGACAACGCCGCTATGGTCGCCGCGCAGGGTGTTCACGAATTCATCGCGGGCAACTTCTCCGACACTTACCTCAACGCCTCCGCCTGCGACTGATCTGATACAAAAAATTGGAGTATTATTATGAACGGTCAGAAAAATACAGATAAGGAAAAATACGTTTCCGCCGCGACCATTAAAAGATTGCCGAGATATTACAGATATCTGCGCGATCTTCTTGACAAGGGGATAACCAAGGTAAGCTCCGCAACGCTTGCAACGCTGATGAACGTCACCGCGTCACAGATACGTCAGGACCTTAATTGCTTTGGCGACTTCGGTCAGCAGGGCTACGGCTACAACGTGGAATATCTTTATAATGAAATAAGCGACCTGCTCGGAGTAAACGAGTCCTACAACGCCGTTATCATCGGCGCGGGCAACCTCGGACGTGCGCTTGTGCGCTCGCCCATGTTCGCACGCCGCGGCGTAAAGCCCGTTGCAATGTTCGACGTGGAATGGAGTCTCGTCGGCTCGAATATATCGGGCATTCCCGTCCTTCACACCTCCTCGCTTGCAAAATTCTGCAAGGAGCGCGACGTTCACATAGGAGTACTGACGCTTCCGAAGCAACACGCCGAGGCGGCTATGAAAAGCCTTATCGACGCGGGAGTCAAGGGCATATGGAACTTTACGAGCTGTGAGCCCGAGGAGCTGAAAAATCAGGCAATCGTGGAAAACGTCCACCTCGGAGACTCGCTTATGACGCTGTGCTTCCGTATGAGAGACGCCGCAAACGGCACTACTGAAAGCAACGAGGACGAAAGTGAAAGCTGAAAATAAAAACCTGAGCATAAATTACGGCACGGGCGTTACGGTCGTGCCTGCCGCCGCCGTCGCACGCTTCAAGGATGCGTCAAAGCGAGACATTCTCGTTCTTATGGCGTTGCTTGACGCGCCCGACGCAACTGCCGCCGAGCTTGCCGATGCCGCCGCCTGCACCGAGGAGCAGGTAAACGCCGCCCTCGCGTTCTGGCAGGGAGCGCAGATAATCGGCGCACAAGGCGAGGAAAAGCCCGCCGAGCCCCCAAAAAATCCCGTCAAAAAGACGAAGGCGTACGGCGGCGAGCCGCCCGTATACACGATGGACGAGATAAGTGAGCTAATCGAGGGCAACGCCGACGTTTCAACGATGATAGACGAGTGCCAGCGCTTGCTTGGCAAGATGCTTCGCACCTCCGAAACGGCACGCCTTTTGTCGCTTATGGACTATCTCGGACTTGACAGCGAGTACGTGCTGTGCCTTTGCGCGCATTGCAGCCGCATAGGCAAAACTTCGCTGCGCTACGTCGAAACCACCGCGCTCGCGCTTTTCGACAAGGGCATCATCGACGTACATACGCTTGACGATCATTTCCGCACCGCAGAGGCGGCGTACGCAATAGAGACCCAAATACGCAAGCTGTTCGGAATAAATCTCGACCGCGCCCTTTCCGCAAAGGAAAAGAAGATAATCGAGCCGTGGACGGCAAAATTCGGCTACGGTATCGATATAATAAAGCGCGCCTACGACATAACCGTTGACAAGATAAAAGAGCCGTCCCTCTCGTACGCAAACGCCATACTGCAAAATTGGTACGACGCGGGACTCAAGACCGCAGAGGAGATCGACGCGCACCTTGCCGAAGCGGCAAAGGCGGCTGAGGAAACGGCGAAGATGGGCAAGAGCTTTGACTCCGAGGATTTCTTTGCCGCGGCGCTGAACAGAAGCTACGAGGGCGCACAAGCACCCGACCTGCCCGCCGCGGGTAACGCAACCGCAAAAAAGCGCAAATAAGGAGATATCTATGGCTTTTAACAAAGACAATACGGTCAAGATACGCGAAAAATACAATACGAAGCATCTCGTTGCCGAAAACGCGGCGGATATGCGCCGCAGCGAGCTGTGGATACGCATACCCGAGCTTCGTGAGATAGACCGCCGCATCTCCGCAACGGGACCGCGCCTTATGGCGATTGCGCTGAAAAAAAGCGGCGAAACGGTGGACGAGATACGCGCCGACGTGGAGGAGCTTTCGCGCCGCCGCGCCGAGCTTCTTGAGGCAAACGGCTATCCCGCAGACTACACCAACCCACGCTACGAATGCGAAAAATGTCAGGACAGCGGCTACGTTGACGGCAGAATGTGCGAGTGTATGCGCCGCGAGCTGATACTTGCGGGCTACGAATCGTCGGGCATCGCAAGGCTGATGGGTACACAGCGCTTTGACAACTTTGACCTTGATTTTTACCGCGACACGCCCCGCACGTATCAGAATATGAGCTACGTTTTTGAAACGATGCGCTCCTACGCGCAGGGCTTTGACCCCGCCGTTTCCCCGAACCTCATTCTTTTCGGCGGTACGGGACTTGGCAAAACGCATCTTTCCACGGCGGTCGCAAAGACCGTCATCGACCGCGGCTACGACGTAGTTTACACGGGCGCTATCGGAATGCTTGCCGACTTTGAGCGCGCGCGCTTCGGCAACGCATCGGGCGCGGAGAGCGGCAACGGCACGGAGCGTTATTTCGACTGCGACCTGCTCATCATCGACGACCTCGGAAGCGAGGTGTCAAATCAGTTCACCGTAAGCTGTATTTACAACGTGATAAACAACCGCATAAGCCTTGGCAATCCTACCATTATAAGCACCAATCTCAATCAGAATGAGATAGGCGAAAGATATTGGGACAGAATAACCAGCCGCCTTTTCGGTGAATATCTCCCCCTCGTCTTTTCGGGCACGGACGTGAGAAAACAAAAAATATCGAAAAAATAAGCAAAAAGCCTTCTCCGCGGAGAAGGCTTTTTTGATTAAAATGCCCGCAGATCAAAGAGCTGCAAGGCGTTGCTTGATCTCCGTATAACGGTGATCGTCCTTTATTGAAGCAAATACGCCGTAATTATTGTTGAGATATCGCAAATAAGAGTGCGCGAGCGTTTCCGCGCTGCTTCTTGAAACGTTCCTCTGCCCGATCTTTATCCTATTGACGAGCAAGGACGAATGCTCGATTTCTGTGAAATTATTGGCTTTTTCGCAGTACTGCACCACGCTTTCAAGCTCGGCTATCGCTCTTTCAAATTCTCCCGCCCTGCCGCTTTCAAGCGCCATAGAAAAGCTTATCCTTGCCAAGCGGTCATTGAAAAATCCGAAATCGCTGTCTGTAAAAACTATGTGGAGCATATCGTAAAGAGAGCGCCACATCGCGTGCTTTTCCTCGTGAGTGTATCCCGCCTCGGCGGAGTCAAGCAGATTTTTCATATAGAGATACGCGCGGTCGCAGAGCTTCCAAAAATAATTCTGACAATGCTCGACAAGCTCGTTCCCCTCAAGCACGTGCAAATAGAGGTCCTCCGCAGGCGGCATCATATCCGCATACTGTAAGGCTTTGCTTCTATCGCCCTTATGCAGATAGGTAAAGCACAGAGTACGGATAGCGCCCGTTTTATATTCCATATTTGTAGATTCCAAAAGCTGTTCGCCGAGCATAACTATCTCGTCAAAGCTTTCATTGGCGTATCCGTTTTGCAAAACTCGCATCAAGTAATAACGCACTGTTTCATCGTTCGGATATTTTTTCTGCATGGCGCGAGCGAGCGCAAGTCTCTCCGCGGTATTTCCTTGGCTGTGAAGCTCTGCGTACTTGTCTGTAAATTCTTTGATCTCGGCTTGCTTTTTGCTTTTTGAAATGTCGATTTCAAGAAGCACGTCCGCGCTGACTTCAAAAACGTTTGCAAGCAGCGGCAGGTTTGAAATATCGGGGGCGGTCTTGTCGCACTCCCATTGAGAAACGGCGTTTATAGAAACGCCAAGCAGCTCGGCAAGCTGTTCTTGCGTGATATTCCTCTCGCGGCGAAGCCTTTTTATCGTAGTTCCGATAGACATTACTTTTTCTCCTTTTTGGTAATTCAAAAGCGCTTTTGTACCTTAATTATACACGGCTTTTTGCAAATTTTACACCAAGTATTTTACAAGCGCAGTTCAATTTTCGCTTTAATTTTTACAGTAATAGTTTAATGCAAAGGTTCTCTCGGAGGTAGCCTAACGTTGACCGCCGCTTTTTATCGTAGCCGTGGCACACGGCGGAAGTCCGAAAGGGAAAGTCGGGTGCAAACATAGGGCGCAAAAATTCTGCGGAATTTTTGCGAGATTCGCTCGTCGCGTCGCGGAACAACGCGCCGCGACTTCGGAATGACGCAGAGAAAAAGCTTCGCGTTTTCAGTGAAATAGGGCTTCGCCGTGTGAAATATTTGCCCTTTGGGCAAATGTGAAATATTTCGCTTTGCGAAATGTGAAATATTTTGCTTGCGCAAAATGTTAAGGAAGCTTTTTGCGGTGCAAAAAGCATTCCTATTGAAAACGGAACAGCGCAATTTTTAGTGTCATTCCGAAGCCATTACGAGCTACTTCGAGTAATGGCGAGCGAATCACCCCGTTTCTCCGCAGAAACACGACGCCCTATGTTAGCACTAACTGCTTTGCGAAAGAAAAATGCCCAAGCACACGGCTATGTATTTATTAGCATATGTAATGCTCCCTCTCGGAGGGAGGCTTTTCGTGTGCTCCGAAAGTGATTATACCTCCACATACTATTTGCACAGTAGCAAGCAAAGCCCCGCGCAAGGCGGGGCAAATTTTTATTCCATATTACTTGTGTTTTTTTCACCAAGCTTTTGATTGATCAATTTCAAATTCTGTTCTTCAATCTTATCTGCAACGTAAAATGCAAAGACCATAGCAATAATAACCCCCAATGATACTATACCGTAGACGGTCAAACTGTCAAATTCAAAGCGAAGAGTGCCGACAGCATATCCAACTGCATACAAGGTAAATATGTCAAAGGCTATGATGATTGCACGTCTTATCCAAATTCGTTTGGAGAAGAGTTTAAGCCGCATTGTAAAAAAGGAAAATAAATGCGTAGGAATAATAACATATACCATATGATAAAGATGATCAATTCTAATGCTTTTTGGGAAAACAAGTGAGAATATTATGAAAATGATTGCTGCAAGTCCCATCTGGTACACCAAAGAACTCCAATAATTTCTAAACATATTCACACCCCCAATTTTTTCTTGATCTGCGGCACGTACTGTCTTGAAACAACAAGCTTTTCTTTATTTATAAGAGTTGCCACAAGACGGCTGTTTTCTGTTTTTTTGATACTCAACATTTTGTCTAAATTTGCGATAACGGTTTTGGATATTCGCGCAAACTGCAAGTTTTTCAATTCCTCTTCGATCTTATAAAGCTTCGCCGTGGCTTCATAGGTTTCGTTTTCCGTATAGAAAAATATATTACCGTCAACCGATTCAAAATAAAATATCTCTTTTATCGGTATCAAAAACGTTTCTCCCTCTTTTTCCCCCGTTAAAGTCAACCCAACGGCTGATATCTTTGAAACGATATCATGTATCTCGCTTGTCATTTTGGAGCAAACGATAGATATTTCGGTTTCCTTTATATTTGGGTCTTCAATAATCGTAACCTTCAAGAAAATCTCTCCTTTCCTCTGCTGTAGCTTCATTATACAAGGCTCTGAATGAAAAATCAAGCGACTTTTCCTTTCTTGCAAAATTACAATACCAAGATGCAGTTTAAGAGCTTTTATTGTAAAAAATCGGCGTACTCTCATGCAAGTACGCCGAAATATTTTATTCAAGCTCGAATGCGCCCGTGTAGAGCTTATAGTAAGTTCCGCGCTCGGCAATGAGCTTTTCGTGGTTGCCGCGCTCGATTATCCTGCCGTGGTCAAGCACCATTATAACGTCGGAATTACGCACGGTGGACAGACGGTGCGCGATAACGAACACGGTCCTGCCCTCCATCAGCTTATCCATTCCGCGCTGAACGATAGCCTCGGTGCGCGTGTCGATCGAGGACGTTGCCTCGTCAAGTATCATAACGGGCGGGTCGGCAACCGCGGCGCGCGCGATGGCGATGAGCTGGCGCTGTCCCTGCGAAAGATTTGCACCATTGTTTGCAAGCTCCGTGTCGTAGCCGCCTGGGAGTCGGGTGATGAAATCGTCCGCACCCGCAAGGCGTGCCGCGGCGATACATTCCTCGTCCGTAGCGTCAAGCCTGCCGTAGCGGATATTGTCCATTACCGTTCCCGTAAAGAGATTGGTCTCCTGCAAAACTATGCCGAGCGAGCGGCGCAGGTCTGCCTTCTTTATCTTATTTACGTTGATGCCGTCGTAGCGTATCTTGCCGTCGGCAATATCGTAAAAGCGGTTTATCAGATTAGTTATCGTGGTCTTGCCCGCGCCCGTCGCGCCGACGAACGCCACCTTCTGTCCGGGCTCTGCGTAAACGCTGACGTCGTGAAGCACGGTTTTGCCCTCAACGTAGGCAAAATCCACCTCGGTAAGCCGCACGTCACCGCGAAGGAGCGTGTACGTCAGGCTTCCGTCGCCGTGCGGATGCTTCCAAGCCCACTTGCCCGTGCGCTTGTCGGTCTCGGTGATATTGCCCTCTGCGTCGACCTCGGCGTTAACGAGCGTAACGTAGCCCTCGTCATCCTCGGGAGCTTGGTCCATAAGGTCAAATATACGCCTTGCGCCCGCGATACCCATAACGATGGAGTTCATCTGCTGGGAGAGCGTGTTTACGTTGCCCGTAAACTGCTTGGTCATATTAAGGAAGGGCACTACTATGCCGAGCGTAAACACCGCCTGACCCGTGAATATTCCGCGAAGCGAGAGGTTATACACGCCCGATATCAGGAAAAGTCCGCCGACCGTTGCCATTATCGCGTAAAGGATATTGCCGATATTGCCGATGATGGGTCCCATACAGTTGGCGTATGCGTGGGCGCGCGTGCTGTCCTCGCACAGCGCACCGTTTATCTTGTCAAAATCCTCGATGGCTTCCTTTTCGTGGCAGAAGGACTTGATGACCTTCTGACCGTTCATCATCTCTTGGGCAAAGCCCTCTGCCCTACCCATCGCCTGCTGTTGACGGATAAAGTATTTAGCCGAGCCGCCGCCGACCTTTTTTACAACGAACACCATAGCAACTACGCCGCAAAGAAGCACGAGCGTCATCCAGATGCTGTTGTAAAGCATTATGAAAAATACGGTGGTAAGGATAGCCGTTGACTGAATGAGCGAGGGGAACGCCTGCGACACGAGCTGACGCAGAGTGTCGATATCGTTCGTATAATAGCTCATTATATCGCCGTGCTTGTTGCGGTCAAAATAGCTTATGGGCAGGCTTTGCATCGTGTCGAACATACTGCGGCGCATCTTGCAAAGGAAGCCCTGCGTCATATACGCCATAAGCTGTGTATAGACCGTGATGGATATCATCGAAAGCACGTAGAAGCTCGCAAGCAATATGACCTTCGGAATGACCTCGCCCGATGCCGTCGCCCAATCCTTGGTGAGCTGATATTTCTCGATAGCGTTTATCACCTGCTGTAAAAATAGCGAGGGGATAGCGGAGGTTACTGCGGAAAAAAGAATACAGAATACCGTCAGCGGAGCAAGCGCGGGATAGTAGGAAAAGAGCAATTTAAGCACTCTTTTGAGAACGCCGAAATCCATGGGCGGACGACCGCCCTTTTTTGCATTTTTATTCATCACGCCTCCTCCTTTCCGTCACTGTCACTGCCCTTGATTTGCTGTTCGTATACCTCGCGGTATATCTCCGAGGCGGCAAGAAGCTCGTCGTGAGTTCCTACGGCGGATATCTCGCCGTTTTCCATAACGATTATCATATCCGCATCCTGCACGGAGGAAATGCGCTGTGCGATGATTATCTTCGTGGTGGTGGGGATATATTGCTTAAAGCCGTCGCGGATAAGAGCGTCGGTTCTCGTGTCAACGGCACTTGTGGAATCGTCGAGAATGAGTATCTTGGGCTTTTTAAGGAGCGCACGCGCGATACAAAGCCTCTGCTTTTGTCCGCCCGACACGTTAGTTCCGCCCTGCTCTATCTTCGTTTGGTAGCCGTCGGGGAACGAGGTCACGAAATCGTGAGCCTGCGCGAGCTTACACGCCTCGACGAGCTCCTCGTCGGTCGCGTCGGCATTACCCCAGCGCAGATTTTCCGCAATAGTGCCCGAGAAAAGCAGATTCTTTTGAAGCACCATCGAAACCGCGCCGCGAAGCGACTCGATATCGTATTTTCTTACGTCCACGCCGCCGACCTTAACAACGCCCTCGGTGGTGTCGTAAAGCCTCGGAATAAGCTGAACGAGCGTGGATTTACTCGATCCCGTGCCGCCGATGATGCCGACGGTCATACCCGACTTTATATGAAGGTCTATGCCCGACAGCGCGTTCTTTTTCGCCTTTTGCGAATACTTGAAGCTTACGCCCTCGAAATCTACCGAGCCGTCCGCGATATCGAATATCGGGCTTTCGGGGTTTCGGAGCGCACTCTGCTCGTCAAGCACCTGACAAATTCTCTTGAACGATTCTGCCGACATAGTAAGGATAACGTATATCATCGACAGCATCATAAGCGACATGAGTATCTGCATACCGTAGGTGAGCATAGCGGATATCTGACCTACGTCAAGCGACGCGCCGCCGCTCGTTATAGCAAGGCGCGAGCCCACGATAAGCACGAATATCATATTGAAATACAGACAGAACTGCATTATCGGCGTGTTGAGCGCAACTATACGCTCCGCGCGGGTGAAATCCTTCATAATGTCCTCGGATGCCGCTCCGAACTTTTCCTTTTCATAGCCCTCGCGCGAAAATCCCTTTACGACGCGCATTCCGCGCACGTTTTCCTCTATCGCCTCGTTAAGTCTGTCGTACTTCTTGAACACGCGGCGGAAGGCGGGCATTGCGAATTTCGCAACGAGCAAAAGTCCGCAGATAAGCACGGGAACGATAACTACGAAGGTCGTGGCAAGCGCTCCGCCCATCTTGTACGCCATAACTATGGCGAAAAGGAACATCAGCGGCGCACGGATAGCCGTGCGTATGACCATCATATACGACATCTGCGCGTTTCCTACGTCCGTGGTAAGACGTGTAACGAGCGATGCCGAGGAAAATTTGTCGATGTTCTCAAACGAATACGTCTGTATCTTTCGGAACAGATCCCCGCGCAAATTCTTTGCAAATCCCGCAGACGCTTTGGCGCAGGTATAGCCCGCAATAGCACCGCAGGCGAGCGAGCAAACTGCCATCAGTATCAGAAGTCCGCCCTGCAACACTACCGTGCTCATCGCAGTACCGTTCTTTATCTGATTGACGAGATCGGCGGCAATAAACGGGATAAGGACCTCTATTATTACCTCGGCGATGATGAAGAACAGCGTAAGTATCGTGGGGCGTTTATATTCTCTGATACACCCCGCAAGTCTTTTTATCATCTTTTTCCCTTCCTTATAGGATATTTATACATCGTTAATTATACTAAAATATGGTATTTGTGTCAATACCTAAACTTCACTAAAATAAGCATCTCGCAAGACTCGCTTTTTTATAGAAAATATTGTGATTTATTTAATGAATAATTTATTTTAAAACTTGACATTGTTTCCGTTTTAATTTATAATTGAATTTAATGAAATTATTATTCTCAAAGGAGATAAGAAAATGGCAATTATTACTATAATCGGTGCAGGCATGATGGGCTCTGCACTTGCATTCCCCGCAAGAGAGAACGGCAACGAGGTACGCCTCGTCGGTACGCACCTTGACCGCGAGATCATCTCCGAGTCTCAAAAAACGGGCAAGCACCCAAAGTTTGATACTGCCTTCCCCGCAGGCGTGAAATATTTTCAGATAGAGGACGTTGAAACCGCTATCAACGGCGCAGACCTTATCATAGGCGGCGTTTCGAGCTTCGGCGTTGAGTGGTTCGGCGAGAATATCCTCCCTCTCATTCCCGAAAAGACCCCCATCCTCACCGTAACGAAGGGACTTATCGACACCGAGGACGGCAAGCTTATAACCTACCTTGATTATTGGCAGGAGGTTGCAGAGAAGCTCGGCAAAAAGCTTTCTCTCAATGCCGTAGGCGGTCCTTGCACAAGCTACGAGCTTGTTGCGCACGACCACACCGAGGTAGCCTTCTGCGGCAAGGATATTGCTACCCTTTCCCTTATCCGCTCTTATATGCAGACCGAATATTACCACGTCAGCATTTCTACCGACATCGTCGGAATAGAGAGCGCAGTTGCGCTGAAAAACGGCTACGCGCTCGGTATTGCACTCACCATCGGTCTTAATCAGAGGGAGCGCGGCATGGACGATCCTCTCCACTATAACTCGCAAGCCGCGGTTTTCGGGCAGAGCGTAAGAGAAATGAGCCGTCTGCTCGCCTTCCAAGGTGCTGACACGCTTGACAACCTTGCCGTCGGACTTGGCGACCTTTACGTTACCGTATACGGCGGACGCACCCGCCTTGTCGGAATACTGCTCGGTCGCGGACTCACCATTGACGAAGCACTCGAGGAGCTTAACGGCGTAACGCTTGAATCCCTCGTCGTTGCACGCAGAGTTGCCCGCGCAGTTCGCATAAGTGCGGAGCGCAAAAGTCTTAACACCGCGGACTTCCCGCTTCTTTTCCACATCGATTCCATACTCAACGAAAAAGCCGCTCCCGATCTCCCTTGGGACAGCTTCAAATTTGAGTACAACAAATAAGGAAAAGCCATGAAAAAAATTATTTTTACTCTTACAACTCTTATTCTCGTCCTTGCCTCTGTCGCAGCTATGCTTCCCGTCGGTGCTTCCGCCGCATCCAAGGAGTCTGACTACAACGGCAAGATAATATCCATCCTCGGTGACAGTATCTCCACTTATGAAGGATACATTCCCGCATCTGACGGCTACAACCTTGAGCATCTTGCGCGTTATCCGCAGGACAATCTGTTCACGGGTGTTGAGCATACCTGGTGGATGCAGGTCATCGAGCGCCTCGGCGCAAAGCTTGGCGTAAACGACAGCTGGCGCGGTACTACGGTTGACGGCAAGAGCAAAACGGACAAGACCGCCATCAGCAACGTTCAGCGCATCCAAAACCTCGGCGCAAACGGCTCACCCGACGTTATTTTGCTCTACGGCGGAACTAACGATTACGGTCAGCTTAATATCGTTGATAAATTCGACAAAACCAAAATGCCCACCGAGGTCGACCTTAAAACTATACAATGGGGTGCGCTCTCGCAGGCTTTTGCGCACACCGTTCTGCGCGTAAAGCACTTCTTCCCCGACGCGCAGATCGTGGCTATTCTCCCCGCGCGCACCAAAAGCTATTACGGAACCACGGAGCTTCGCAACGGTAACAATCTGCTTTCGGCAATCTGCGACCATTACGGCGTTCCCTACGTTAATCTTTTCGCCAGCAGCCTTAAGACCACGCATCTGCCCGACGGCATCCATCCCAACAAGGAAGGTATGGATATCATCACCGACGCGGTATTGAAGGTAATGCTTGAAAAATGCTCCGTCACTGCGGGCGCGACCAAGACGTTTGGTATCACGCACGAGCTGAAAAACGCCAAAGCAAGTATGAAATACTACCGCGCCGTGCGCGAGGGCGGTTCGTTTAGCGAAAAGCTGAGCACCTCCTACGCGGGCATCGCGGTGAAGGTAACTATGGGCGGCGTAGACGTAACCTCAAGCTGCTACAAGAACCGCACCATACTTATCGAAAACGTAACGGGCGATATAGTGATAAGCGCAACGGGCACGCAAACGCCCGACACCACCGCCCCCGAAACTACCGTTCCCGACACCACCGCACCCGACGCCACCGCACCTGACACCACCGCACCCGAAACCACGGCGGCGGCGAGCGGCGGCTGTGGCTCTGCCGTAGCGCTTTCCGCCATTCCCGCGCTGGCGGTGTGCGCACTCGCCTTGAAACGCAAGAAAAAATAAAATCCGAAAACGCCCTCTCCGCTTTTGGAGAGGACGTTTTTGGATACGGCAAAAGCGTTTTTATCATTGACAAAGGTTGCCGTTAGATGTAAAATAAAAGTATAGGCGTTTCTCTGCATAGTAAAGCATCGTCTCCAAATTTGAACGCACGAAATGAGGAAAATCATGAAAAAAGTTTTTTTGACGCTTACAACTCTTATTCTGCTCCTCGCCGCTATCGCGGGGATAATGCCTGTCGGCGCTACCGCCGCATCCTCAAAGAAGGACTACAACGGCAAGGTAATATCCATCCTCGGTGACAGCATCTCCACCTACGCGGGATACATTCCTACCGCTGACGGCTACAACCTTGAGCATCTTGCGCGCTATCCGCAGGACAATCTGTTCACGGGCGTTGAGCATACGTGGTGGATGCAGCTCATCGAAAGCCTCGGCGCAAAGCTCGGTATAAACGATAGCTGGCGCGGAACGACTCTTGATGCAAAAAACGCAAGCGACAAAACCTCTATAAGCAATCTACAGCGCATCAAAAACCTCGGCGCAAACGGCACACCCGACGTTATTTTGCTTTTCGGCGGCGCGAACGATTACGGTCAGCTAAGCAACGTCGACACGTTTGACCCTGCAAAGATTCCCGCAAAGGTCGACCTCACCACGATCCAATGGAAATCGCTCTCACAGGCGCTTGTCAGCACCATTATGCGCATCGAGTATTTCTATCCCGACGCGCAGCTCGTGGTCATGCTCCCCACATATACAAAGAGCTATTACTCAAACTCCAAGCTCGCAAGCGGCAACGAAACCATGATAGACGTTTGTAAGCATTTCGGGCTTCCCTACGTTGACCTTCGCACTTGCGGCATAAGTACTTC
This sequence comes from Eubacteriales bacterium, assembly GCA_045544735.1. Classification (GTDB taxonomy): domain Bacteria; phylum Bacillota; class Clostridia; order Oscillospirales; family CAG-272; genus CAG-390. The sequence continues at coordinate 9,890 of JAZPZM010000090.1, read as the reverse complement.
TCATCTGCCCGACGGTATCCATCCCAATAAGGAAGGAATGGATCTCATTACAGATGCCGTAATGAAGGTAATGCTTGAGCAATGCACCGTGAAAGCGGGCACAAACACCGTTCACACCGTAAAGCACTCCCTCTCCGACGTAAAAGCAAGCCTTGAATACGTCAAGGGCGTATCTGACGGCAAGCCGTTCACCGAAACGCTCACCGCAACCTCAAGCGAAGATATCGCAGTAAGCATTACTATGGGTGGCAAGGACGTTACCGCTAAATACTATAAGAACGGCGTTGTTTCTATCGACAAAGTAACGGGCGACGTTGTGATAACGGCATCAAGCGCGTTTTCGCTCGGCTCAAGACTACAAACCATCCCCGCTACCGCCTGCGGCGACACTAACCTTTGGCAAAAAATGACTCCCCAGCCCGAATATTATAACGGAAGCGACTGGGCTTCCACCGTCTACTCGCTGACTATGAAGATAAAGGCAGGCGACAGAATAGTTGCTACCTCATTTGGCGCGAAGGGTGAAAACGAAGGCGGCAGAAACGGCATCCGAATTACTTGGTTCTCAAATAGCGGAGTTATTGCAAGTCTCTCGCCCGACGAGGTATATGCAGAATTCAGCAAAAACGGCTACGTAACCGCGCCCCAAGGCGCAGTTGCCGTTAACGTTCCGCTTTGGAAGCGCAGTAGTGAAAACGCCTGCGTAAAGGTCATAACGCTTGACCACAGCTACGGCGAATGGTCAAACACGAAGAAGCCAACCTGCAAAGCAGAGGGCGAGGCAAGCAGAAGTTGCACGGGCTGTTCAAAGGTCGAAACAAAGGCAGTTCCCGTTTCGGACCACAGCTATTCAGGCGCTTGGCTGACGAATGAAAACGCACATTGGAAGGTATGCTCGGTATGCTCCGCAGAGAGCGAAAAGCTCGCGCACAGCTTCACGGACGGTGCTTGCGCCGACTGCAAATACAAGCTCCCCGAGACAACAGTTCCCGAAACTACCGTTCCCGAAACTACCGTTCCCGACACTACCGTTCCCGACACCACCGTTCCCGACACCACCGTGCCCGAAACCACCGTGCCCGACACGACCGTTCCCGACACTACCGTGCCCGACACCACCGTGCCCGACACCACGGCGGCGGCAAGCGGCGGCTGTGGCTCTGCCGTAGCGCTCGCTATCATTCCCGCTTTGGCTGTTGCACTTAGTCTGAAACGCAAGAAGAAATAAGCCTTTAAGCATCCTCTCCCACGCGGCGAGGATGCTTTTTATATATTATTTCCCATTATTATTGACAATATCTTATTTTAGCGTTATAATAAATTGTTGCGCACGCAACCTTATCTTTTTATAAAGGAGAAAACCAAATGCCAAAGCTTATGAGATATATCAATTCAACGAGCAGATGCGGCTCTGCTTGGCGCACCGAGAGGCTAAAGGACACCGACCTTGGCGAATCCCACCATACCTATATCTTCACGGTATGCCGCCACCCCGGTATTTCGCAGGAGGCTATTGCCAAGCGGCTTTTTATAAACAAGAGCAACGTAACGCGCAGTCTTGCGCACCTTGAAAAACACGGCTACGTCAGGCGCGAGCGCTCCGAGGAGGACAAGCGCGTAACGCTCGTCTACCCAACCGAAAAGGCGTTTGAGACGCTCCCGCTCGTCCGAGAAATGCTCGATGAGTGGAACGGTATCATCACGCGCGGATTTTCCGACGAGGAGCTTGAAATATTCAGCGAAATGATGTCGCGCGTCGCCCGAAACGCCAAGGAATACGCACGAAAAATGCAAAACGAGCAGGACGGAGAGGCTGAATGAAGAAAATACTGAAATACCTGCGCCCCTACGCGGGCGCTATGTCGGTGTCGCTGACGGTGAAGGTGCTTGCAACCCTCTCCGAGCTTGCGATACCGTATATACTCAGCTACATAATCGACGGTATCATCCGTCCGCTTGCGGATGAGCCCGTCGTCGACACCTCTGCCGTTATCCGCAGGATCGCGTCTTGGGCGGCACTTATGGTCGGTTGCGCCGCCGCCGCGCTCGTCGGCAACGTTTTTGCAAACAGAATGGCGGCAAAATACGCCGCAGGCGTGGCACGCGAGGTGCGCCGCGACCTTTTTTCGCGCACGATGCGCCTTTCGGCGGCAAAGACCGATGCTTTTACCGTGCCAAGCCTTGAGAGCCGTCTTACCACGGACACCTACAATATACATAACTTCATAAACACCCTTCAAAGAATGGGCATTCGCGCGCCGATATTCCTTATCGGTGGACTTGCGCTGACCGCAACGCTTGACGGCGTACTGACGCTCGTTATGGCGTGCGTGCTTCCGTTTATATTCGTAAGCGTTTACTTCATCACCGCAAAGGGATTGCCGATGTACACGCGCGTGCAAAAAGCCGTTGACTCGATGATAAGAGTAGTGCGCGAGGACGCGCAGGGCATTCGCGTTATCAAGGCGCTGTCCAAAACGGACTACGAAAAGCGCCGCTACGATGCGGAAAACGCCGCCCTTGCCGCCGTTGAGGGCAGAACCAACTCCATAATGTCCTCGACCAACCCCGTGATGAATCTTTTTATGAACCTCGGACTCGTCGCGGTGGTATTCGTCGGCGCGTACAGAGTAAACGGCGGACTTACCGAGCCCGGTAAGATAATCGCATTTATACAGTATTTCACCCTTATTTCAATGGCGATGATGTCCATCACGCGCATTTTCGTCATCTACTCAAAGGCAAACGCGTCCGCCCGCCGCATAAGCGAGGTGCTTGACACGGCAGAGGGACTTCCCTCGGCAACGGAGAGCGAATACCCCGCAAGAGATGAGCGCGGCGTGGTGTTTGACGGCGTAAGCTTTGCCTACAACGGCAAAAAAACGATACTGCACGACGTAAACTTTACCGTGCCGACGGGAACGCGCCTTGGCTTGATCGGCGCGACGGGATCGGGCAAAAGCACGATAATTTCCTTGCTTATGCGCTTTTACGACGTGAGCGCGGGAAGCGTGCGCATAGACGGCAAGGACGTGCGCACCATCGACGACGCGGAGCTTCACTCCCTTTTCGGCGTGGCGATGCAGAACGATTTTCTCGTTGCCGACACTATTGAGGAAAACATCCGCTTCGGCAGAGATATCACGCGCGAGGAGATAGAGCACGCCGCGAAGATAGCGCAGGCGGCGGACTTCATTGAGAGCTTTGAGGGCGGCTACTCCTATATGCTTGAAGCAAAGGGCGCAAACCTTTCGGGCGGACAAAAGCCACGCCTGCTTATCGCCCGTGCCATAGCGGGAAGCCCGCGCATACTTATCCTTGACGACTCAAGCTCCGCGCTTGATTACAAGACCGACGCCGCGCTCCGAACGGCTATCGAGCGCGAGCTTTCGGGCACGACGACCTTCATCGTCGCGCAAAGAGTCAGCTCCGTAATGAGCTGTGAGCAGATAGCCGTAATCGACGAGGGGCGCATAGTTGCGCTCGGCTCGCACGAGGAGCTGCTTGCCGCGTGCGACATATACCGCGAAATAAGCGAGTCACAGTTGGGAGGTGCTATTCTTGAATAGAGGAGGCTTTGGCGGCGGCAAGGCTATGCTTGCCGACCCCCGCACGCAGAAAAATCCCAACAACTCACAAAAGGCAAAAAAGCTTGACAAGAAAACGCGCCGCGCGGTGCTTTTGCGCCTCGGCAAATACCTTTTTAAGCACAAGCTCATACTGCTTGTAGCCTTCGTTCTTATGATATCCTCAAACGTGCTTGCGCTGTTCGGGCCAAAGCTTTCGGGCCTTGCGATAAACGCAATAGAGCCGGGCGCAGGGCAGGTGGACATCCCCACGGCGACGTATTACGTCGTGCTTATGGCAGTATTTTACATTCTGTCCGCGCTGTTTTCGCTCTTGCTTGCCCTAACGCTCGTAAAGCTCGGTCAGCGCATAACGTACACCTTGCGCCGCGACCTTTTCGAGCATCTGCTGACCTTGCCCGTAGGGTACTTTGACCGTCACCAGACGGGAGACATTATAAGCCACATTTCCTACGACGTTGACACGGTAAACACTTCCCTTTCGCACGACCTTTTGCAGATCTGCGCAAGCGTAATTACCGTCGTCGGCTCGGTGGCGATGATGCTGTCCATCTCCCCCGTGCTGGTGCTTGTGTTCGTCGTAACCGTTCCTATCTCCCTGCTTATCGCACGCCGCCGCACCACGAAGGTGCGCCCGCTGTTCCGCCGCCGCAGCGCAAAGCTTGGCGAGCTTAACGGCTACGCCGAGGAGATGCTTTCGGGGCAGAAGACTATTCACGCCTACGGCAGAGAGGCTACCATTTCGGCAAAATTCGACGAAAAGAACGCCGAGGCGTGCGCCGCCTACTACGAGGCGGACTACCACGGCGCCGCCATCGGTCCGTCGGTAAATTTCATAAACAACCTTTCTATTTCCCTTATCATAATGCTCGGCGGCATCTTTTATATGCTATCGCTGACGGGCGTGGTCGGCGCAGGCTCAATATTCTTCATCGAGCTTGGCTTCCTTTCCTCGTTCGTGCAGTATTCGCGCCGCTTTTCTGGTCCTATAAACGAGTTTGCAAACATACTTGCTGACCTGCAATCCGCGCTTGCCGCCGCAGAGAGAATATTCCGCATTCTTGACGAAGCACCCGAGCGCGAGGACGCGCCCGACGCGCGCACGCTTGAGAGCGTGACGGGCGAGGTGGATTTTGAGAACGTAAAATTCGGCTATCTGCCCGAAAAAACGATAATAAAAAACCTGACGCTCAAAGTCAAACGAGGCAGTACCGTTGCCATCGTCGGACCGACGGGCGCGGGCAAGACCACGATAATCAATCTCCTGATGCGCTTTTACGACGTTGACAGCGGTGAGATACGCATTGACGGTACGGCGATACCCGAAATAACGCGCTCGTCCCTTCGCGCCGCGTACACGATGGTGCTTCAGGACACTTGGCTTTTCGGCGGCACGGTTGCCGAAAATATTGCCTACGGCAGAGAAGGCGCGACGCGCGAGGAGATAATCGCGGCGGCACGCGCGGCGAAGATAGATACCTTTATCGACTCGCTCCCCGACGGCTACGACACGGTGCTGACCGACAACGGAGTAAGCATCTCGAAGGGGCAAAAGCAGCTTATCACCATAGCACGCGCAATGCTTGCCGACTCGCCGATGCTGATACTTGACGAGGCGACCTCGAACGTCGACTCGCGCACCGAGCAGCAGATAGGCGAGGCGATGCTCCGCCTTATGCACGGGCGCACCTGCTTCGTAATAGCGCACCGCCTCTCAACGATACAAAACGCCGACGTAATCCTCGTCGTAAAGGACGGAAACGTCATCGAGCAGGGCGACCACGCCACTCTGCTTGCCGCGGGCGGCTTTTACGCCTCGCTTTATAACTCGCAGTTTGCATAGAATACGAAAAGCTATCGTCCGCTTTTCATACTTGACATATGCTTAAAATCACCAAAAGGAGAAAAACAATGACTCGCACTCAAAAAATCATCGCATTAGCTATCGTACTTATCTTGGCTATAGGTTGCCTCGTAACTTGTTGTATCGTTGGCACGTCAAACGAGCCCGCGGAAACTACGCCAAGCGTCACTACCGCCGCACCCGACACCACCGTTCCCGACACCACCGTTCCCGATACTACCGTTCCTGCGCCCGAAACCACCGTTCCCGCGCCTGAAACCACCGTTCCCGCGCCCGAAACCACCGTTCCCGCGCCCGAAACCACCGTTCCCGCGCCTGAAACTACCGTTCCTGCGCCCGAAACCACCGTTCCCGCGCCCGAAACCACCGTTCCCGCGCCTGAAACCACCGTTCCCGCGCCTGAAACCACTGTTCCCGCGCCCGAAACCACCGTTCCTGTGCCCGAAACTACCGTTCCCGCACCCGAAACCACCACTCCCGCGCCCGAAACCACCGTTCCTGCGCCCGATGTACCACACACGCATTCCTTCGGACCGTGGACTACCGCCAAAGTGTCCACCTGCCTTGAAGTAGGTCTTGAAAAGCGCACCTGCGCGTGCGGCGCGGCTGAAACAAGGGAGCTTCCGCTTGCTGACCATAACTTCGTAGATATGTTCTGCACCGTATGCGGTGAAACGAACCATCCCGCAAGCGAGGGACTTGCCTTCGCGCTCAACTCCGACGGCAAGAGCTATTCCGTTACGGGAATCGGCACGAACAAAGACACCCACCTCTTTATCCCCTCCACCTACAACGGCAAGCCCGTTACGAGAGTTGCGGACAACGCCTTTTACCACGCCGTTCAGTACTCTGTAATATACATTCCGGACAGCGTCACTACCATTGGCAAGAACGCCTTTGAGTTTTCTCACAACGCTCACACCATCGTCATAGGTCGCAACGTTACGAGCATAGGCGAATATGCGTTCTTCGCCTGCCAAACAGTTAAGGAAATAAAGATACCCGACAGCGTCAAGACCATAGGCGAAGGTGCGTTTATGGATTGCGTCGCGCTTGAGTCTATCACATTCGGCAAGGGCGTTACAAGCATCGGCAAGTACGTGCTCGACCACTCCCCTTCCGTCAACAGCATAAGCGTTCATAAGGGCAACTCCGTTTACCACAGCAAGAACAACTGCCTTATCGAAACCGCAACGAAAACGCTTATCCGCGCCTGCAACACAAGCACCATCCCCGCGGACGGAAGCGTTACCATCATCGCGGAAGCCGCATTCCATGGTTGCCCCGCGCTCAAAAGCCTGAACATTCCCGCCTGCGTCACGAAGATTGAAAACGACGCGTTTGGCGGCTTCCCCGCTCTTACAAGCATAACCGTTGATAAAAAGAACCCCGTTTATCACAGCGCGGGCAACTGCCTTATCATAACGGCAGACAATAATCTTATTCTCGGCTGTAACTCAAGCGTCATTCCCTCCGACGGAAGCGTTACGAGGATCGAATCGGGAGCGTTTGAGGATAGCGCCATCAAAAACGTAAAAATCCCCGAGGGCGTTACCACTATTGCACCGAGCGCGTTCTTCGGCTGCTCCTCGATAACGAGCATAAGCATTTCCGCAAGCGTTGATTTTATTGGTATCGGCGCGTTCAGCAGCTGTCCCACGCTTACAAGCATAAGCGTAGACAAAAACAATCCGTACTTCCACAGCACGGGCAACTGCCTTATCAATACGGGAACGAAAATGCTCCTGCTCGGATGCAAGACGAGCGTTATTCCCACCGACGGAAGCGTTACGAGCATCGGAGACGAGGCGTTCCGCTACTCCTCGATTACGAGCATAACTATTCCCTCTTCCGTCAATAGCATCGGCGATCGAGCGTTTTACGGTTGTGAGTCGCTCAAAACCGTAACCATATCTGAGGGTGTTACGAGCATTGGCTACGCCGCATTTTCTGAGTGCTTCGCTCTCACGACCGTAAGCATCCCCAAGAGCATTACAAGCATAGGCGGCTTTGCATTCAGCCGGTGCTATTCCCTTACGAAAATCAACTTTAACGGCACGAGCGCAAAGTGGAATGCTATCCAAAAGGACGAGGCTTGGGATAACCTATCGGAAAACTATACCGTCTACTGCACGGATTCATAACTAAATAAAACCGTCTCCAACTTTAATTCACCCATTACTGCGTAGGAACAAAAACAAAATAAAAAGGAGAAATCAAAAATGAAACTCACAAAAAAACTCTTTCTACTGATTCTCGCGCTTCTCATAGCGTCCGCCTGCTTCATAGGATGCTCGGGCGACGACAACCACAATGACGGCGACGACGACAAAAACTCCACAAGCGCAGAGATCAAGGATGACGATCAGAACGGCAAGGGCGATAATACAAACTCAATCCTCGACATCATCCTCCCCCACGAGCATACCTACTCAAACGGCGTTTGCACCGTTTGCGGAAAGGCAGAGCCTAAGCCGAGCGAGGGCCTTGAATACACACTCAACTACGACGGCGAAAGCTATTCGGTTTCGGGTAGAGGAAGCTGCCAGGATGCTCACATAGTTATCCCTGCGACCCACGATGGCAAGCCTGTTACGACAATCGGGAAAGAAGCATTTACAACCAATTCCCGTGGAGAATATCACGGTGATAAATTACTTACCGAAGTAACCATTCCGGATAGCGTTACGAGAATTGAAGAGAGGGCGTTCTACAAATGCACCTCGCTCGTAAGCATAACTATCCCGAATAGCGTTACGGATATTGGCGTTGGCGTGTTTGGCGATTGCACCTCGCTTAAATATAATGAGTATAACAATGGCAAATATCTCGGAAACAGCAGCAATCCATACGTTGTTCTATATGAAGTTATTAATAGAAACGTAAGCTCTTTTGGGATACACGAAAACGCCAAAACTATTGGTTCTCATGCGGTCTCCCATTGCACCTCACTCACGAGCATAGCCATCCCCGACAGCGTTACGAGCATTGGCGATCATGCGTTCTGGGCTTCTAAGTCGCTCAAGAGCATAACCATCCCCGACAGCGTTACGAGCATTGACACCTCCGCGTTCAGCGATTGCTCTTCGCTCACGAGCGTAACCATCCCCGACAGCGTTACAAGCATTGGGGAGAGGGCGTTCTCCGGTTGCACCTCGCTCACGAGCATAAATTACGGCGGTACTATCGAACAGTGGAATGCCGTGGACAAATATGTAAACTTAGGGGGAGTGCTTGACTTCAGTTGGAATGCACGCACCGGCGATTACACCATCCACTGCACCGACGGAGACGTGAGTAAGTAAAACGCGAGGCGTTTTACGTGAAGTCGCGGCTTCGCCGCAGTGAAGCGCGCTTCGCGCTCGAGACCGTAAACGTTCCCAAGAGCATCACAAGCATAGGCGGCTTTGCATTCAGCCGGTGCTATTCCCTTACGAAAATCAACTTTAACGGCACGACCGCGAAGTGGAATGCTATCCAAAAGGACGAGGCTTGGGATAACCTATCGACCAACTATACGGTTTGTTGCACAGACACGTAAACGATAAAAGACGGGAGAAGATTGCAGGAAGCGAAATACCGCCCTCCCGTATATCACAATCGTACTCCCCCATCACAGCTTGATTTTCTACGCTATAATGCGTAAAAATAAATATTTTTTCAACAAAGGAGAAAAAAATGGACACAAACACCAAAAAAACCTTTTGCTCAAATTGCGGCAGCGAATTAGCCGGCAATTTTTGCGCTAACTGCGGCACTGTCGCAAACGGACAAGCTCCCCTTCAACACGAGATCGGCGGTCACAAGGTACACGAACACGCAGAGGTTAAGGCAAGGTACACCACCTCTACACAGCTTTTGGCGGGCATTCTTGGCTCTGCCCCCGCTGCTTGCGCGGTGATGTTGCCTTTGATTGGGGTAGTACTCCTTTTCGCAGAAGGTAGTTTTATATCCTTTCTTTTTTCACTACTTGCAGCAGCGTTTTTCTTCGCCTTGTTCTTCCTCACTTGTCTGCCCGGTATTTTAATGATACGCAAGCGTGCTCCCGAGGGTATGGTCCTCAAAACCTGCATTCGTTTTATGCTTAAGGCTGCAGTATGCTACTTGGCTTGCTGCTTGTCCATAATGGCTTGCTGCTTCATCATCGGCATTCTTTTGGGTGCTTGGCGACTTGGCACGTCTACCTTGAAGTGCAGCGCGAAGGACTACACCGCATTCGTAGACGGCAAGAAGATCTCGGTTACCCGCATTGAGGACCCCGAATTTTCCACCCCTGACCAGACGAGATACATTTATATTGCCGAAAACGGCGATCTGTACCGCCCCTCTATTCTGTAATTTCAAGCACAAAAGCCTAAAAACAGCTTTTTGCTAAAAAGCATTCAATTAAAAAAGTGGTTGAAGCCTCGCGGCTTCAACCACTTTTTTCCTTAACGTTT
>JAZPZM010000089.1:0-11055 GCA_045544735.1 Eubacteriales bacterium | reverse complement strand
ACCCCGTGGTGTCATTCACTACCCTCGCGCCGCTTCGCTACCTCTCCCAAAGGGCGAGGCAAATTGTTAGTACGAACATTCAGTATAGCCGTAGCACACGGTGCGAGTCCGAAAGAAAAAGTTTGGTGCTAACATCAAGTGCAAAAATTCTGCGGAATTTTTGCGAGATCCACTTGCCGCGTCGCAGAACATTGCGCCGCGTCTGCGGGATGACGCTAAAGGTTGCGCCGTGGGCGCAAATGATGTACGGCTTTGCCGTAATGATGTTGCTTTCGACAAATGATGTGGGCTTACGCCCAATGATCTTGCGGCGTTGCCGCAAATTAAGGTAGCTTTTTGCGGTGCAAAAAGCATTTAAATTTATTCATCAAATCGCATTTATTGATTTAAATTTATATTTAAATGAAAATTTCCGAGCAAAGCGAGGAAATTATCCGAAACTTTGCACGCTTGCCGAAGGCAAGTGCTTGCACATTTGCACTTTTCACTTGAAAACGGCAACGCCGTTTTCACAAATAAATTCTGAATTCGAGGAAAAATGTCAACTTACACACTTAAAATTTGGCTGTGCTCCGTGCCCGACGAGCTTCCGCGCCTTCCCTCTCTCGTCGGCGCGAGCCTTGCGGTGTCGGAAACAAAAACACACAGCGCGGACACGCTTCCGTCAAAAATACTCGTCTCAGCACCCGACGTCTGCGCATCGCTCACCGTTACGGCAAGCGGCGAAGTGACCGACGGCACGCGAGGCGCTGTGAGAAAATACGCCGCCGCGCTCTGCGACGAATTCGGCGGATTTATCGAGGACGAGGACGGCACGCTCGGCGCGCCGACGCGCTCCTTTGACCTCCCCGCGATAAACCTCTACACCGAAATGCTCACGCTCGCGCTGTGGTACGAGCCGACGCACGGCTTTGACGCGCTTGCCGAAGGCTTCGTTTCCGCTCTTGAGGACGAGCTTCCCTGCGCGTTGCCCATCACCTACGGTGAGGACACGCCCTACTCGCGCGACGGATTTATCGAATATTTGAAAGCCGAAAGCACACCCGTGTGGCTTCCCGCCCACCCCGTCGCATCCGTCGGAATAAGCGACGCCGCGCGCCGCGAGTGCGACTACGAGGGCTATCGCGCGTCGCGCATCGCCATCGAGCTTCCCGCCGAGGTATACGAGCGCGAGGAATGGAAGATCGCCCTGCGCAGACTGCTGTGCCGCCTTTGCGACCTTACGGGCGCGTTTTTTGGTCAGATAACGCTTGGCGAGCCGCCCGTCAGCGCGTGGTGGTGGCAGGGCGTTCCCTCGGAGCTTGGCGTGGCTTGCTGTTTCGGCACTCCCTACGCGGAGCTTATTCCCGATTGCGCGAGCATCGGCACGCGCACCGAGCGCGGATATTTGTTCGTTGAGCCAAACGGTCCGCGCGTACCCGACGAGCTTATTTCCTTCCCCAAGAGCCGTCTGCGCCGCAAAAATACCGACTACCCCTACTACGATAATTTCACCGTAGCCAAGAGCATTCCGCTTAAATAAACACCCGAAAGGAGCGTCCCTGATGCGACCCTTACTTGCCATCGTGGGCGCAACAGCCTCGGGCAAAAGCTCACTCGCCATGCGCCTTGCCGCCGTGCTTGACACGGAGATAATCGCCTGCGACTCCATGCAGATATACGAAAAAATGGACGTTGGCACGGCAAAGCCGACGCGCGAGGAGCAAGCCGCCGTAGCGCACCATATGATAGATTTTTTGCCGCCCGACACGCCGTTTTCGTGCGCGGAATACGCCGAGCGCGCGCTCGTCGCGGCTGACGAAATACACGCGCGCGGAAATCTGCCGATGGTAGTCGGCGGAACGGGGCTTTACCTTGACTCGTTGCTTTTCGAGCGTCCATACGCCGTAAGCGAGGGAGCGAGCGAGCTGCGCGACGAGCTTGCGGAGTTCGCCAAAGCAAACGGCGCACACGCGCTGTGGCTGGAGCTTTCGCGCATCGACCCCGAAAGCGCCGAAAAAACGCACGAAAACAACGTGCGCCGCGTGATACGCGCAATAGAAATATACAAGACTACGGGCATTCCCAAAAGTCAGCTCGACAAAACGGGCGGCAGGGCGCGGTTTGACCACGCCGTCGTCTGTCTGCGCTATCCCGACCGCGCTACGCTTTGGAAGCGGATAGAAAAAAGAGTTGATATTATGCTTGCCGACGGGCTGCTTGAGGAAACGCGCGAGCTTTTGCGCCTCGGCGTATTCGACAACCCCGACTCCACGGCGGCAAAGGCGATAGGATACAAGGAAATGCTCGGCTATATCAGGGGCGAGATGAGCCTTGCGGAGTGCCGCGAGGCGCTTATCATCGCCACGCGCCAATACGCCAAGCGGCAAATGACTTGGTTTGGCGCAAAGGACTACGTAAATATGATAGACGTTACCGAGGACGCGCCCGACCCGTACGAAAGGGCGCTCAATATCGCTATGCGTCTGCTCGAAAAATAAATTTCACAGAAAGGCGGTGAGCGTATGCCGCGAAAAGAATACCACGCGCTATCAACGCGCGTAAAACGGGGCAGTGCCGAAAAAAAGCCGCCGAGGCTTGATTTTTCATACATCCTTACCGCGCTCGTGCAGATAGCCGTCGCGCTCGGCGCTATGGCGGTGGTGGTGTATTTCGGCTACCACATGCTCTCCACTTTTACCGAGCCCGTAACGACCGCGCCCGCGTACACGATAACGCATTCCGCGTACACGAACTCAACGGCGTACGTCATCCGCGACGAAGCGCCGATAAAGTCCTCGCTCTCGTCGGGCTTTGCCGACTACCGCATAGCCGACGGCGAGCGCGTGGGAAAGGGCGAGATACTCTGCGACGTTTATCCCGCCGCCGAAGAAGCTCTGCGCGCGCAGATAAATGCGCTTGACGCGGAAATAGCCCTGCTTGAGGGCATCGTTTCCGCCTCGTCCGCGTCGGGAAATATCATCGCCGTCGGAAATACCGTTTCCGCGGATTACGCCGCGCTGATGTCGGCGCTTGGAAGCGGCGACCTTGCCGCCGCGGCGAAGCTGTCCGACGCGCTTCGCGGCTCACTTTCCGCGCTTGCGGCGCTTTCGGGCGAAGCGGGCGGCATCACAGCACGCCTCGCGGAGCTGAAGGCTGAACGCGCCGCCGCGCTGACGATGCTCGGCGGAAGCATCGGCAGAGTCGGCGCGCCGTCCATCGGCTACTTTTTCTCCGATTGCGACGGCTACGAGGGTGTGTTCACCGCCGAGCTTATAGAAAATTTCACCGCCGAGGCGTTTTACACCGCCACGAGCGCATCCCCAAGCTCCGACTCCTACGTCGGAAAGATAGTAAGCTCACCGAAATGGTACGTGGCAACGCCCGTGACCCTTAAGGAAAGCGAAAACTACGCCGTTGGCAAAAGCTACCGTCTGACCTTCCCCGACAACGGCGGGCTCGCCGTCCAAATGAAGCTCGAAAAGCTCGTTCTTGATAACGAGGGCGGCGCGGTGCTTCTGTTTTCGTCGTCCGACCTGCCCGAAGGCTTCACTTACCTGCGCGCACAGCAGGTGCGTATAGAATATCAGCTATTTGAGGGCTACCGCATACCCGTCGAGGCAGTGCGCCACTACGACGGAATGACGGGCGTATACACCCTGCACGGCGGATACGTTTACTTCCGCCGCGTAAACGTGCTTTACGAGGGCGAGGGCTTCTACGTCGTGTCGAAATACGAGGACATAGAGCCGGGCAAGCCGAAAACGTACAAGAGGCTCGGCTACAACCCCGACGGCATCGTTGACGATTTCGCCTCCATTGACGGCGAAGCGGACAAGCTCGGACTTAAGGAAACGATATACGAAAACGGCGGAATACCGCTAAAATACGGCGAAACCCTGTCGTACTTCTATCACCTTGCCGACCTTGAGGAGGTCATCCTCGTCGGCAACGACCTATATCACGGAAAGGTGCTTAACTGATGCAAGATCTGAAATCACGCTATTTGGCGGTCAAGTCCGCCGTCGCAGACGCCGCCGTCGCCTCCGGCAGACGCGCCGAGGACGTAGAGCTTATTGCGGCTGTAAAATACGCCACCGCCGAGGAAATAGAATTTCTGCACCGCGAATGCGGACTTTGCCACGTCGGTGAAAACCGCGTCCAACAGCTGCTTGAGCACTACGAGGCTCTCACCTGCCGCGACGAGATGAAGATACACTTCATCGGCTCGCTCCAAAAAAACAAGGTGAAATACATTATCGACAAGGTCTGCCTTATCCACTCGCTCGACTCGCTCTCCCTTGCCGCCGAAATAGAAAAGCAAGCGGCAAAACACGGCATCACGATGGACGTGCTCGTTGAGATAAACAGCGGCAGAGAGGAAGCCAAGGGCGGCGTTCTGCCCGAAGACGCGGCTGAATTTTGCCTTGCGCTTTCGGCATTTCCGCACGTCAGACTGCGCGGATTTATGACGATGGCGCCAAAATGCGAAAAAAAAGAGGAATATTTTAATTATTTTCAAGAAACTTCACAACTTGTTCTTGACATTTGGCAAGAAAAACTTCATAATATATATAAGCCTGTCTTGTCGATGGGCATGAGCGCAAGCGTTATCCCCGCGATAGAGGCGGGTGCTGACTGCGTGCGCGTAGGCTCTGCCATTTTCGGCAGGACCACACCGCTGAAATAAGAAATAAAAATAATGAAATATATAAGTACGGAGGAACAAAATGCCACGCTTCACCAACCCCTTTAAGAACAACGCCCCCAAGGACGATTTTGACGCAACCTACTACGGCGAGGACACCGCAGATATTCAGGACGACGCTATCTACAGCGCACCCAAGTCGGATGCTAACGTTGACCACGTTAACCCCGCCCCCGCTTCCGCACCCAAGCGCACGGGCTATATGTCCGCAAGCTCCGCGGCAGTTACCATGAAGCTTATGAAGCCCTCGAGCTATCAGGAGGTCACCACTATCGCTGACCAGCTTATGAACAACTGCGCGGTAGTTATGAACCTTGAAAACACCAACAAGGAGACCGCCGCAAACCTCATCTACTTCCTCAGCGGCGTTATCTACGCTATCAACGGACACATGAAGCCCGTTTCGGAGGATACCTATATGCTCGCTCCCAGCAATATGGAAATTGCGGAGGAGAGCACGAATGCCGCTTCCTCCACCGAAGGACTTGACGCTTACGGCTATTGATCTTCTCCGCCTTGGCGGAGTCTGACGCTTTGCTTTTTGCCGCAAAGCCCGAATAATGGGGTGAGAATCAAATGCCTTTGCATTTGACTCACCCCCGCAATTCTTAACAAGAAAGGTAAAAAACTTGGAGTTTTTTCTTTATCTCGTAGTAACTCTCGTGGACGCTTTTTTGTCCTTTATGCTTTTAGCTATGCTTGCAAGGGCTATAACGAGCTTTCTGTTCATGGGCGAGGAAAGCAAGCTGACGCTTTTCCTCTATTCGATAACGGAGCCCGTTATTCTGCCGTTCCGCGCGCTTTTCGCAAAATTCGGTTGGTTTCAGGGAATACCGCTTGACGCCGCATTCTTTTTCGCCACCGTTGCGCTTTCGATACTGCAAGTATGCCTTATGAGCATACCCCTATAAAAAATACAAGGAAGGTTTTCCTAAATGGCAATTCCTCAAAGCTTTAAAGAAAAATACTCGCTCACAGGCGAGAGCTATGAAAAACGGAACGTGGATCTTGCACTTTCCGACCTTTTTGCCGCATCCACAAGGCTTTTTGCGGATAATTCCGAACTGCGCCGTCAGATAGACGACTTGAAGGCTGAACGCAATTCGCTTGCCGCACAGTTAAGAGAAGCCAAGTCGGCACCCGCGCCCGCCCCCTTATCCGAATCGAGCACGACCATAAGAAAGCTTGAAGAAATATGCCTCCGCCTTGACGCGCTGGAATCCAAGATAGGCGCAAACGCAGGCGTACTTGGCGAAAAGCTCTCCGCAATAGCCGCGGCTCTTTGCGATACCGCGGTCTACACCGCCGCAAACACCCCCGTCTCTGCCGACGAAGCAACCAACGAAGTAGCCGAGGAGGACCGCTCCCCCGAAGCCGCCTCCGCCGCCGTTCGCACCGTGACCGTCGAGCCTACGCTTGATTTCTCCGCTCCCGTCGAGGGCGAAACGGCAGAGGACATCATCGCAGAGGACATCACCTCAGAGGACATCATCGCAGAGGACATCATCGCCAAGGAAGATATTATTGAAGAAAACATCATCGGGGATGCCGCCGCAGAAAGCGTCGAGCCGTCCCGCGAGGAAATAATAAAGGCGGCAGGTCTTGAGGATGCGGCAGAGGAGATCGAGCCCTCCGAGCCCATCCCCGACGACAACGTAGCTAAAATGCTTGCGGCGCTTTACTCTGCCCCCGCCGCAGAGGAGGAAACCGCCACGGAAGCCGCCGCCGAGGAAATTCCCGCCGACGAAGCCCCCGCCGACGAAGCCCCCGCAGCCGACAACGGCAAGGTGAGCAGTATGCGCAGCTCTCTTGACGCCATCCGCCGCCGCCGCGAAATGAAGAAATAATTTTATTTTAGGAGTCAAAAAATGTCTAAGGACTATACAAGCACACTTAATCTGCCGCAGACCGATTTTGCGATGCGTGCAAATCTCCCCCAGCGCGAGCCCGAAATGATAAAGTATTGGGACAGCATCGACCTTTACGATGCTCTTCTCAAGAACGCCGAGGGCAAGGAGCAGTTCGTTCTTCACGACGGCCCTCCCTTCTCCAATGGCAACATCCACATGGGTCACGCCCTTAATAAAACGCTCAAGGACATCATCAACAAGTCCAAGATAATGGAAGGCTACCGCGTTCCCTACGTTCCGGGCTGGGATAACCACGGAATGCCCATTGAGAGCGCCATCATCAAGAAAAACAAGCTCAACCGCAAGAATATGTCCATTTCCGAGTTCAGAAGCGCGTGCCACGCCTTCGCGCAGGACTTCGTGGACAAGCAGAGCGAGCAGTTCCAGCGCCTCGGCGTAGTGGGCGATTGGAAGAACCCCTACATCACGATGGCTCCCGAGTTTGAAGCCCGCGAGGTCAGAGTCTTTGGCGAAATGTTCAAGAAGGGCTACATCTACAAGGGACTCAAGCCCGTTTATTGGTGTCCCCACGACGAGACCGCGCTTGCCGAGGCTGAGATCGAGTACGCCAACGACAAATGCACCTCTATTTTCGTAAAATTTGCCGTCAAGGACGACAAGGGCAAGCTCGCAGACAAGGTAGACCTTAAAAAGACCTACTTTATCATCTGGACGACCACCACTTGGACGCTCCCCGGCAACCTTGCTATCGCCCTTCACCCCGACGAGAGCTACGCCGTAGTTGCCGCCGAGGGTAACTACTACATCGTTGCCGAGGCTCTTGCCGCAAGAACTATGGCAAGGGGCGGAATCGAGAGCTACGAGATAGTAACCACCATGGCGGGTAAGGAATTTGAGTATATGAGCGCCGCTCACCCCTTCCTTGACCGCGACAGCCTCGTGGTCAACGCCGACTACGTAACTATGGACAGCGGTACGGGATGCGTTCACACCGCTCCCGGCTTTGGTGCGGACGACTACCTGACGGGCCGCCGCTATAATATGAACATCATCGTTCCCGTTGACGACCGCGGATATCAGACTGCCGATGCGGGCAAGTTCGCAGGTCTTTACTACGAGGACTCCAACAAGGCTATCCTTGACGATATGACCGAAAGCGGTGCGCTCTTCGCATCCGAGGAGATGGAGCACTCATATCCTCACTGCTGGAGATGCAAGCACCCCATCATCTTCCGCGCAACGCCGCAGTGGTTCTGCTCGGTCGACGCCTTCAAGGACGCCGCCGTTGCCGCCTGCGCCGACGTTAAGTGGCTTCCCGCTTGGGGCGGCGAGCGTATGGTACAGATGATACGCGAGCGCGCAGACTGGTGTATCTCCCGTCAGCGTCATTGGGGACTTCCCATTCCCGTATTCTATTGCGAGGATTGCGGCAAGGCTCTTTGCGACGACGTTACCATCGACGCTATCGCACGCGTTTTTGCCCAAAAAGGCTCAAACGCTTGGTTTGATATGACTCCCGCCGAAATTCTCGGTGAGGACTACGTTTGCCCCTTCTGCGGCAAGAAGCATTTTTCCGCCGAGACCAACACCCTTGACGGTTGGTTCGACTCCGGTTCTACCCACTTCTCCGTAATCGACGACTGCGCCGACACCGAGTGGCCCGCAGACGTTTACCTTGAGGGTGCAGACCAGTACCGCGGTTGGTTCCAGTCCTCGCTCCTTACCGCCATCGGCTCGGGCAAGACGAGCGCGCCCTTCAAGCAGGTGCTGACTCACGGCTGGGTAGTTGACGGCGAGGGCAAGGCAATGCACAAGTCCCTCGGCAACTCCATCTACCCCGAGGACGTTATCAAGAAATACGGCGCAGACCTCGTTCGCCTTTGGGTAGCATCGAGCGACTACACCGTAGACGTGCGCGTTTCCGACAACATCTTCAAGCAACTCTCCGAGACCTACCGCAAGTTCCGCAACACCGCGCGTATCATTATGGCAAATCTCAACGATTTCGACCCCGATACCGATATGGTCGCCATCGCGGATATGCAGGGCATCGACCGCTACCTGCTCTCCCGCCTGAACGCTCTTATCGCGACCGTGCGCGAGGCTTACGATTCCTATCAGTTCCACACCGTATATCACGCGCTCAACAACTTCTGCACCATTGATATGTCGAAGCTCTACATCGACATCACCAAGGACAGAGTTTACGTTGAAAAGGCAGACTCCGCGGCTCGCCGCAGCGCGCAGACCGCTATGTACCTTGCCATCAGCGCACTTACCCGCCTTATCGCTCCCATTCTTGCGTTCACCGCAGAGGAGATCTGGCAGGCTATGCCCCACGCTTCCACCGACAAGAAGGAAAGCGTATATCTCAACCTTCTTCCCGACGTTTGCGCCGACTACGATTTTGCCGACGCGGACAAGTGGAACGAGCTGTTCGCGCTCTGCGACGACGTTATGAAGGCGCTTGAAATCGCGCGCGCAGAAAAGAAGATAGGTAAATCGCTCGACGCGAAGGTCACCATCTTCACCGCTGACGAGGCAGTTCTCGCACTTCTTGGCAAATTCAGCGCCGAGGAGCTTGCAACCGTATTTATCACCAGCGGTGCGAGCGTAAAGAACGCCGCCGCTCCCGAAGGCGCGTACACGCCCGACGCTAATACGGGCAACGCCGCCGTTTCCGTTCTCGTCGAGAACGCCGACGGACACCGTTGCGACCGTTGCTGGTGCTACTCCACCGACGGTGAGATTACCACCGACGACGAGGACAACGAGGGCTTTATTTGCCGCCGTTGTGCCGCAATTATCGCTGAATAAATACAAAAACGGGCGTGAGGCTGCCTCACGCCCGAATTTTTTGAGGAGTAAAAATGTTTATAGCTATCCTCTGTATGATATTTATCATATTCGCAGACCAGCTTACGAAATGGCTGTGCGTCGCGCTGCTTGAGGGCACGCAGTCGGTATATCTGATCCCCGACGTTCTGCGCCTTACCTACGTTGAAAATCGCGGCGCGGCGTTCGGTATGCTCGACGAGCATCGTTGGGTGTTCCTCGTGCTTTCCACCGTCGCCATTATCGGACTTTTCATCTTCCTTGCCAAAAAGCCGCCCGAAAGCCGCCTTGCGTGGGCGGGCTTTACCCTCGTTATCGGCGGCGGCGTTGGAAATATGATAGACCGCGTGATGCTCGGCTACGTTATTGATTTTATTGATTTCTGCGCTTTCCCGAATCTTTGGAAATGGGTGTTCAATATTGCCGACGCGTGCGTTTGCGTGGGCGTCGGAATACTTATGCTTTGGCTGATACTTGATATGGTCAAGGAGTATAAGAAGGAAAAGCAGGAAAAGCAAGAAAAGACAAATATTGCACAAGGCAAAGACAACGAAAAAGAGGAAGTCTGATGGACGAGCTGATTTTCACCGTCGCGGCAGAACACGCCGATATGCGCCTTGACGCATATATCGCCGCCGCCACGGCGGAGGGCGAGGTATCTCTTTCCCGCTCCGCCGCCGCGCGTCTTTGTGAGGAAAAAAAGGTGCGCATAAACGGCAAGATCGCAAATAAAAAGGACAAGCTCACCGCGGGCGACGTGGTAACGCTTGAGCTTCCCGAACCCGAGCCGTACGAGGTAGAGCCTGAAAACATCCCGCTCGACGTGGTGTACGAGGACGCGGACATCATAGTTATCAACAAGCCCAAGGGAATGGTAGTCCACCCCGCCGCGGGCAACGCCACGGGAACGCTCGTTTCCGCCCTGCTCTATCATTGCGGCGACAGTCTGTCGGGCATCGGCGGCGTTACGCGCCCCGGCATCGTACACAGAATAGACAAGGACACGACGGGGCTTTTGGTAGTGGCGAAGAACGATCTCGCCCACGCCTCGCTCTCGGAGCAGATAAAGGAACATAGCGCATTTAGGACATATATTGCGCTCGTCATAGGCAAGCCGCGCGAGGAAAGCGGCACGGTGGACGCCCCGATCGGCAGACATCCCGTTGACCGCAAGAAGATGGCGGTCGTGAGAAACGCCGCCGCGCGAGAGGCACTTACTCATTGGCGCACGCTTGAGGAATTCGACGGCGTGAGCCTCGTCGAATGCCGTCTTGAAACGGGCAGAACGCACCAGATCCGCGTGCATATGGCGTATATCGGACACCCCGTGCTCGGCGACGAGGTCTACGGCGGAAGCCGCCACCCCGCCGCTCTGCGCCACTCATCTCTCATCGACGGACAATGCCTGCACGCCGCCCGCCTTGAGCTGACGCACCCGCGCACGCGCGAGCGAATGACCTTCACCGCCCCCCTGCCCGAAAAGACGGAAAAGCTCCTTGCCATTCTCCGCAGAGGGTGAAACGCTTTTGGCGAAAGCCAAAAGCAAATGAATAATGAATATTGAATAATGAAAAATGAATAATTTTGGGAGGGGCTGTATCAGTTAGATGCAGAAGTGGCGATTTTGTCGGCGTGGGCGGGAGAAGGGAAGGCCGAGGGGAA
>JAZPZM010000088.1:0-2449 GCA_045544735.1 Eubacteriales bacterium | reverse complement strand
AAACGGCGTTGCGTGTCTGTACTTTTTGCATCTTTCCTCAAATTCCGCGTCAGTGTATTTACTCTCGGCATATTCCTTTAAGTAAGTCGGAGGCCAAGCGGTCTTAGGAAGACAAGAAATCTACTCAACTCCTTGGCTCACAGAACGACATGGCTACGATCCGACTTAAACGGCGTTGCGTGTCTGTACTTTTTGCATCTTTCCTCAAATTCCGCGTCAGTGTATTTACTCTCGGCATATTCCTTTAAGTAGTCAACCATTGAGTGTCCTACCGCATCCGAGAATGCTGCCTTCTCTCGCCACAAAATCGAATCGGGAAGATAATCACCGTTCTCAAAGGCGTGGCGTAAGAGATATTTTCCTTTTCCGTACTTGTTCAGTTTTAATTCTGGGTCAATGCTCATAACGTACCTAACAAAATCCAAGTCGCCGAACGGCACTCTTGCTTCAAGAGAGTTGACCGAAATACATCGGTCGGCACGAAGCACATCGTACATATGAAGCTCACGGATCCTCTTCTCCGACTCCTTTTGAAATTCGGCGGCACTTGGTGCAAAATCGGTATATTTATAACCAAACAGCTCGTCGGAAATCTCCCCCGTGAGAAGAACTCGAATATCGGTCTGCTCGTGGATCGCCTTGCAGATGAGATACATTCCCATACTGGCTCTGATCGTCGTTATATCAAAGGTACCAAGCATTGCAATGACCGTTTCAAGCGAGGAAAGCACATCATCCGGCGTCATATAGATCTCCGTATGATCGCTTCCAATGTAATCGGCAACCTGCTTTGCATATTTGAGGTCGATAGCATCCTCACTCATTCCGATGGCAAATGTCTTGATCGGCACGTCACTCTTTTTCTGCGCAATTGCGCACACCAACGAAGAGTCCAAGCCGCCCGAAAGGAGAAATCCAACCTTAGCGTCGGCAACAAGTCTCTTTTCCACGCCTGCCACCAGCTTATCGTGGATCTGATGGCATACGCCCTCAAGGTCATCCTGACAGACCTTATCCACCTTTGCGATATCGGTATAGCACTCGAAACGACCGTTTTTATAGTAGTATCCGGGAGGAAACGGCAAGATCTTTTTCGTAAGACCGACAAGGTTTTTCGCTTCACTGGCAAAAAGGATTACGCCTTCTCCGTCATACCCGTAATAAAGCGGTCTGATACCGATGGGATCCCGTGCCGCGATATACTCACCCTTATCACCGTCATAAATGATGAGAGCGTATTCCGCATCAAGCATAGCAAACATTGCCGTGCCGTATTCACGGTACATCGGGAGCAGTATCTCACAATCGCTGTCGCTTACAAAGGTATATCCCTTCTTTTTTAGTGCTTCCCTTTGTTTTTCAAAGCCGTAGATTTCACCGTTACACACAACGTAGCTGCCGGAAAGTTCAAAGGGCTGCATTCCTGACGGAGTAAGACCCATAATTGCCAGTCTGTGAAATCCAAGAAGACCATTTCCCGTATC
Source organism: Eubacteriales bacterium (assembly GCA_045544735.1). Classification (GTDB taxonomy): domain Bacteria; phylum Bacillota; class Clostridia; order Oscillospirales; family CAG-272; genus CAG-390. The sequence goes on along the minus strand of JAZPZM010000088.1, from coordinate 965 downwards.
AATGATTTTCGTATCATCCGGTCCGCGCGAGACCGTTTTATCAAACGATTCGGAAAACGACGCAAAAGTTGCGCCGCTTCCGCAATAACCCATAATGGAACACATTGTTTTTACCTCATATATGTAGTAAATTCAGCATCCTATAGGGCAAGTGCTGTACTCGCGGTGCCACCTATATTTGTTCTTCATTTTTGCCTCAATCAAGGTTGTGTCGATTGACGCACGACCAAACGGCGCACCTACTAAAGCCGAGGCTTTTTCAGCTTGCAGCTCGAAAAGTGTTCTTCATACGGGCTCGCCACACGGCTTCCACCACCCCGTGCTCTCTATAGACGAGTATCCGTATTACTTTTCTTTTCTCAATCGCTTTTGTTCTTTTAGGAGTTAATCCCAAGTGGTTGTATTCCGAGCATATTCGCTCGTATTCTTATCCTCACGGGAAAGGAACGCTTTCTCGTACAGAGGAACGGGCTTTACTTCTTTCAACTGCATCTCGGGAGTCTGCTCCTTAAAATCAATTTGGTGAGCAAAATCATTTTGCTTCTTTTTTGGCATAATAGTAAGCTCCGTTTTCTTTGAATTATTCCTTGACAAATTTGCGTATTAAAGGATAAATGTCCTTCTCACAGTCACAATAGATCGCATTCCAATCTATATTTTGAGACATTCGATGCCTGTGCTGTATGTGTCCACCGAGCAGTAACACGCATAGCATAGACTTTGCGGATAGCTCCCACGGATTTCCATATTCATCTTTACCGCTGAGTCTTACATCAACATCTACTCCCTGTACGATTCTTGTAAATTCCTGCACATCCTGAACTGTTGTTAATTCAATTTTGTTTTTCATATTTCTCCTTTACTCAACATCCTGCAAGGCATCGTAGCCCTCTTCACCGGTACGAACCTTTACGACATTTTCAACGTCATAAACGAAGATCTTACCATCCCCAATGTGTCCGGTG
>JAZPZM010000087.1:0-4148 GCA_045544735.1 Eubacteriales bacterium | reverse complement strand
TAAGGTTTCACAGCGTTGTTTTAGAATTCGATAGTCTGTCATATTTAACGCCTTGTTTTTCTTCTTTTTTCCACCGGATTTACTCCAGGCATAAAGTGTGCTTTTGGCGATGCCAGTATCTACTGAAATGCTTGCGATTGGTTTGCCAGCGAAAATCCGAGACAGAACCTCATTTTTCTGTTCTTCAGTATAGGTTTTCTTCATTATGATCATCTCCTGAAATGTTATATTTGGAAATCGCTTTATATCGTACAGCATTTTTAGAAAATAGGGAATGGTATGTGTTATGTATAGCGGCAGGGAGAGATCCTTGCTGCCTTTTCAATTTCTTCAATCATTTTTCAATCTTTTATGGTATAATGGTGCATAAGTGGAGGTGTTGATATGCGACTTTTGCTTGTGGAAGATGAAAAAAGAATGGCGCAGGCTCTGTGTGAGATACTGCGTCAGGAAAAATATGAAGTAGATCATTACGCGAACGGGCAGGACGGTCTGACCGCCATCGAGAGCGATATATACGATATCGTTATCCTTGACGTTATGCTCCCCGGCATGAACGGATATGAGATCGCTGAGAGAGCAAGGCGGAAGGGGATCCGCACACCGATTTTGATGTTGACGGCAAGGGCAGAGCTTGACGACAAGGTAACCGGTCTTGACAGCGGCGCGGACGATTACCTCACGAAGCCGTTTATGACCAAGGAGTTGCTGGCTCGCCTGCGTGCCCTTGGCAGACGAAATATAAACACGGCAGACGGTACCCTGAGCTTCGGGGATATTTTCCTTGATACAAATACGTCTACGCTATTCTGTACGGCCAACGGACAGAACGTGCGGCTGAGTGAAAAGGAGTCCCGTATCCTTGAATATCTTATTGCCAATCAGGGGCAGATCCTTACCCGAGAGCAGCTTGCGGTTAAAATTTGGGGCTTTGAGAGCGAAGCTGAATACAACAACGTAGAAGTTTACATGTCCTTTACCCGCAAAAAGCTAGGCTTCGTCGGTGCAAAGGCGGAGATCAAAGCGGTGCGTGGCATCGGCTACGAATTGAGGTGCGACGATGTTTAGAAAATCAAGAAAAAAGATCGTCGCCGCTATTATGAGCATCTTAACGCTTCTCTGGGTAGGAACCCTTTGCGTTATTTATATTTCCAGCTACTTTGAGGTTATCACAACCAATCGGGAAATGCTGAAGGAGCACGCAGAGCAATATATGTTGGAAAAGCCGATGGGCGGCGCTTTTTCTCCTATGAAGCCGTTTCCTGACAGAGGTCCCCATTTTGATACGAATCAGTTCAAGCTATCCACCTTTTACTCGGTTGCGATTTCCTACGATAATAAGGTAATAGAGATCCGAAATGACGATGCTGACGTTTATACCGATGCCCAGCTTGAAAGCGCGGCAAGACAGGTGCTTGAAAATTCCGATGCAACCGGCGTAATTGATAATTTGGTATACGATAGGATGGATAAGGGTACCTACACGCTTGTTTCCTTTATGGATAATACCATTATCCGTGAAAGTATGAATACGCTGTTTCGATATACTCTGATCTTTGGGGGCGTGGCGATCATCGCGCTATATTTCCTTGCGGTATATTTGGCAAATAAGATCGTAGCTCCTCTTGAGGAAAGCTATCAAAAGCAAAAGCAGTTCATCTCCGATGCAGGGCACGAACTGAAAACGCCCGTATCGGTGGTCAATGCCAACGCCGAGCTATTGTCCCGTGAGATCGGTAACAATCAATGGCTTTCCAACATCCGATATGAGAATGAGCGAATGGGGGAGCTGGTTGGTCAGCTTCTTGAGCTTGCCCGTACGGAGAATGTAAAGCCAAAGATGGAATATCTTGATTTGAGCCGCTTGATTGCCGGCGGCGTGTTGCCCTTTGAGAGCGTTGCCTACGAAAACGGACTTACTCTCAATTCGCAGATCGCGGACGGCGTTATTGCCTTGGGAAACAGCTCGCAACTCAGTCAGCTCGTATCCATTCTCGTTGACAATGCAATACGGCACTCCCGGAATGGGAAGGAGGTCTTTGTTCGCCTTACACATACCAGAAGTATCGCCGTTCTTTCGGTTGTCAATGACGGAGAAGCGATCCCGCAGGAGCATATGGATCGGCTGTTTGAACGCTTTTACCGCACGGACGAAGTCCGTAACGGCGAGGATAAGCACTACGGTCTGGGACTTGCAATTGCGAAAGCGATCGCAGAAGCGCATCACGGTAAAATAGAAGTGTGTTGCTCAGACGGAAAGGTGTGCTTTACCGCACGAATTTCTAAAACGTAAAATTAAATAATCTTCAATCAAACTTCAATCTTCCTCCTGTACAATGATCCTATCAAAGTACGGGAGGTTTTTTATGGCATTTCAAACGGTGTTCAAGCGTTATGAAATTAAATATATGATAACCCGTGAACAAAAAGCCAAAGTGCTTGATGCAATGAAGGTGTGGATGAGACCGGATCAGTATGGGCGTACCACGATCCGCAATATTTATTACGATACGGACACTTACCTTTTGATTCGCAGGTCGAACGAGAAACCGACGTATAAAGAAAAGCTACGTGTCCGCAGCTACGGTAAAGCCGAGCCGTACAGCACGGTGTTTGTAGAGCTGAAGAAAAAATATAAGCACGTGGTATATAAGCGCCGTATTTCTCTTCCCGAAGCGGAAGCAATGGAATGGCTTGGCAAGGAGCGGCGTTGTCATAAGCGCACGCAAATATCCGAGGAAGTGGATTACTTTCTTGACCACTATAAAACCTTGCACCCTGCGGTCTTTCTCTCTTACGAGCGAGAAGCCTTCTATGCAACTGACGGCTCGGATTTTCGTGTGACCTTTGATGATACCATTCTTTGCAGACAAGAGGATTTATCGTTAAAATCCGAAGCATACGGAACGCCGATCCTCCCGGAAGGAAAGGTTTTAATGGAAATCAAGTGCTCGGGGGGGATCCCGCTTTGGATGACGCGGGTGCTTTCGAAAGAGCGTATCTATAAAACGTCGTTTTCAAAATACGGAACGGCTTACAGAGCGCTTATTTTTCCTCAAACCCATATAATGAACAAATACAATATGTCGGAGGTAACTACGAATGCCTGAAAATTTGTTTAAAGGACTGTTTGATACGGATTTAACTACGGTCATCAGCGTGACCGATTTTTTGCTTTGCCTGGGGAGCTCTCTTGTTCTGGGGCTTGTGATGGCGCTTACCTATATGTACCGCACCCGTTATACGAAGAGCTTTGTGGTAACGCTTGCGTTACTTCCTGCCGTAGTTTGCATCGTTATTATGATGGTCAATGGGAACGTGGGGGCAGGCGTTGCGGTGGCAGGTGCGTTTAGTCTCGTTCGATTCCGCAGTGTTCCCGGCACGGCAAAAGAGATTTGCACACTGTTTCTCGCAATGGGCGCAGGACTTATCGCAGGTATGGGTTATCTCGGGTTTGCCGCATTGTTTACACTCGTTATGTGTATGATGTTTTTCGTATACAACCGTTTGGATTTTGGTGCAAAAAAGAATGCTGCTGCCTACAAAACGTTTACGATTGTTATCCCTGAAGATCTGGATTACACGGGCGTATTTGACGATATTTTTAAGGCGTATACCGTCTCCTTTGACCTGACTCGCGTAAAAAGCACCAATATGGGAAGTATGTTCAAGCTCACGTACAACGTGGTTTTGCGTGACGTAACCAAGGAAAAGGAGATGATCGATAAGCTTCGTTGCCGTAACGGAAATCTTGAAATCACCGTAGCAAAGCAAGATACTGCGGTGACCGAGCTTTGATCAAGAGGTGCTTTATGAAGAAATATTTATCCGTATTATTGGCTTTCGTTTTGGTGTGCTGCCCGTTTGCAGGCTGCGGAAAACCAAGTGATCACGATGGAATAGGTGACAATAGCAATAAAGAATTAAGTGTTACCGACCCATCAGACACGGCTTCCGATTCCGTGGAAGTGGATTTTTCTCAAGCAGATGAGGATATGTTTACCGAACGTGACGGCAAAACTGAGTATGATGAAAGCAAGGCTGTATCCGTAAAACTGAGCGGTACGTCAGCAACGTCAAGCTCAAACAGTGTAAAAATATCCGGAAGCACGGTGATGATAACGGAAGAAGCAACCTACGTTGTTTCA
>JAZPZM010000086.1:0-2744 GCA_045544735.1 Eubacteriales bacterium | reverse complement strand
CCGTCGCGGTACTTGGGGAGCGCGGCGAAGGTGTGCGTCCAACCGTCCGCAGCGAGCTGCGCGGTGTCTATCTCCACACCGTCGGCAAGGAGCTTTACGGTAACGCTGTCGGGACGCTTACCGTCCTGATCGTTCGCATCGTACCATACCTTATTGACGGTAAGAGAAGTGGTCGCGGGCGTGTAGGTGTTGGTGATGGTAACAATGCCCTCGCCCTTATCGTAGCTTGCGGTATAGCCGTCGGGGACTACCTCAAGCACCGAGTAGGCGATCTCAATGCCGCCGTCGCGGTACTTGGGGAGCGCGGCGAAGGTGTGCGCCCAACCGTCCGCAGCGAGCTGCGCGGAGTCTACCTCTACACCGTCGGCAAGGAGCTTAACGGTGATGGAATCGGGACGCTTGCCGTCCTGATCGTTAGCATCGTTCCAAACCTTGTTGACGGTAAGTGAGATCTTCACGCTCTCGTTTGCGGCTTCAATAACGACCTTTCTTACTCCGTCTATCATCGGTGTATCTTCGCCGAGAATTACCGTCCACGGCGCAGTTACGCGCTCGTAACCTTCGGGAGCTTCGATCTCACGGACGTAGTACGTGCCAAAGTCCAAAATGTCTTTTTCCGTACAAGCGTAGCCATTCTCGTCGGTAGTAAGGATGCCGCTGATTTCCTCAAGTGGTGTCGGTATTTGTCCGCTTGCATCGCGTATCTCAAACTTCGCGCCCGCAAGGGGGTATCCGTCGGTGTCGGTCTTGTGTATCTCGACAGCACCTCTTTCGTATCTCTCGTCTAAGGGTTCTTCGGTAAGACGGTAGGTAAGGATGGTCTGGTAGCCGTCCTTTGCAAGCAAAATGAAGTTGGGGTCGTTCTCAAGTTCTTCAAGGATAACGTCTTTCTTTGACTTAAACTCACGAATGCGTTCAAGTATCTTATTGTAGGCAGTTTCAGCGGGTGTATCGTTTATACCGATAATCTCTGGGGGATATTCGGCATCGTGAACGTAAGCGTTTCCCGTAAATAGGTCGCTCGCCTCCTCGTCACTCTCGTAAGGCTCAAAATCCGTGCGAAGTCCAAGCTCGAACTCCCAAACGAGCGTTTGCGTGGCGGCAAGTGCATCATCCGCGCTAACGCTTACGCCGTCGGAGCAGAGCTGTTCAATGGTGGATGCAGGATAGCCGAGTCCCATTGAAAGGAGAATACCTTCGCGCGCTATCTCGCTGAGTTCCTGCCAATACTTGTGGCTTGACGGTTCGTGTGCGGTGTATGCAGAGGTATCATTCACGCCAAACTCAATACAGTACATTACGATATCCCTGTCGTAATTCTTTGAATTGTTGTCAGCAAAACGTCTCCAAATAAATGCGTGCCTCATCTTGTCGCCATAATTCGCGTAATACTTTCTGCCCGTTTCGCTGTTGTAAGCGCGTTCTCCGGTGTTTGTATAGACGATTTTAACTTTGTCTCCCGCTTCGGGAAGGTCGTACGCCGTGCTTGTCTCGCTCTCGGTGTCAGCCGCAAAAGCCGATGCAGGAACAAGAGAAAGAAGCATAAGCATACAGAGGATGAATGAGATTAGTCTTTTCATTTGGTTTTTCCTTTCTTAAAAATAAATTTATCTATGTAAAAAAACCGTCCGTGAGATAGACGGTTTTGAGATTTTGGCAAAAAGAAAAGGGCTTGATAAAACGATTTCATCAAGCCCTTTTCGGGGTTGTTAAATTGTATTTATTTTTATCCGTAGATGTCCGAAGGTGAAGTGCATACACAGTTATATGCGCACTCGTTTTCGAGATCAAGATACGCTCCGATAGAAATAAAGACGTTCTCGTCCCTGCCGATGTAACTCCAATGTCCCGCGCTTTCGTGATAGCTTTCAGCCATCCGCTTAGCGTTAGAATCGACGTATTTGAGGGTTTTATTTTCTACCGCATAGTTTGTAGTTTTCATTATTGCCTCGCCGCAACCTGCGGCATATGCTTTAATGATATTTCCCGTATATACTATAACCACATCGCCCGTCGCGTTGAAGATATCCATATCCATATAGGACTCCTCATATTCGTAATACTTTCCGTACTTAAGCGCAGTAGCTGCGGCTCTTTCATCCTCGCCATCGTGCGCGAAATTAGTAGAAAGCTGTACGGCGCGGTATTCGGCGTACTCGGTCATATTGGGGAGCATTTGCGCGGGGAGATTGCCCTCCTCAACGCGAATGAGGTTGATATAGTAGAGCAGTCTGTTTGCAAGCAACCTTGCGTATTCCTCGGAGTCGATGGCGGGGGCTTGCGCCCTGACAGCTACGGTCTTGCCACATCCCGTGCAGGTCTTTTCGCCGTCGGCGGCAAAGTCTGCGGAGTAGGGGTCAACGTTCGGCTGCTTCGTCACGGTGTAGCTGTGTCCCGTAGCCTCGATGGTGGTCTGCGCCGTCAGCGTAGCCTTGCACGTCGCGCATCTCACGCCGTCGGTGAGTCCGTCCTTCGTGCACGTCGCCGCCGTTCCCTTTACGGTTTCGGGGGTGTGTCCCGTAGCCTCGATCTTCGTCTGCGCCGTAAGCGTTGCCTTGCACGTCGCGCATCTTACGCCGTCGGTAAGTCCCGACTTCGTACACGTCGCCGCCGTACCCTTGACGGTTTCGGGGGTGTGTCCCGTAGCCTCGATCTTCGTCTGCGCCGTAAGCGTTGCCTTGCACGTCGCGCATCTTACGCCGTCGGTAAGTCCCGACTTCGTACACGTCGCCGCCGTACCCTTG
>JAZPZM010000085.1:0-8624 GCA_045544735.1 Eubacteriales bacterium | reverse complement strand
AGGCAAAAGCGTCGTCTTTATCATTGCCATCATAATCGGATATATTTCGGGAATTATCGGCAAGATCGTGAATCATCAATTAAATTACGTTACGGCGCTTTACTTTATCAATTTGATCGTCGTAAGCATCGACCTTGGGCTGTACTTTATCAACTCCAAGCGCGAAAAAGCCCTCGCGGCGTAAAATAAAAACCAAACAGAAGCGCAAAAGCTCTTCCTCGCCTTTGTCTCCGCCCTTCCATTTAGGGCCAACCGTATGAATAATATACTTACAAGGCAATTTGTATCCTTTTGTGACCTTCGCCTGACCAACCTTGCAGCCGCCAAGCGTCATACATTCCAAAAGCAACCTCTTACCCGCAGCTTTGTGAATAGCACCATCAACGCCGCCACCCCCAAGAAGAGTGGAGTTGGCGGCGTTAACTATAGCATCGCATTTAATTGTGGTAATATCGTTTCGTACTATTTGAATTGGCATTAAATCACCTTATACGTTAAACATTAATTTTGCCCACATTGTGAGTAAGGTATGCCATGTCAGGAGACATTGGATTGTATGAAACGCTGACTGTATCGCCCACCACAATGCTTCCGAGTTTGGGGATCTTCTTTTGCCCAATTGGCAAAAAACCTAACTTAACCGTCTCGTTACTGTATTTCTTACTTTCGCTAATCTGATAAGATATACCAGAAATCTCATACTCCACTGTAACAATTGTAGGAAAATCATGACCTCTTTTTTTGATCTCAACAACTTTTCCCTCTGTTATCTGCGTGCATTTGTCCATATCCTTTTTTCTCATTTAACTGTCTCCTTCGTTATATGTTACTCGAACATCCTCGAAGCTTCCTGTAACATTTGACACAGCAAACTCCTCATTATCGGATAATCCTTTAACTGGAATGCCAAAGTGAACAAGACGCGCCTCATCCGGGTTCAATACTCCCATAAAAGGTTCGTCAAAATCGACCGTCGTTTTTGCAATTTGAGCTTTTCTGTTCTTGAAACTCAAACGCAAAACTCCGTGTAACTCTGTAATAGGTTCACCCATCTTATTTAAGTTGTGGCTAATATTTTATTATTTTCATCCCTGAAGGTTTCGCCCTGTTTTAACGATGAAAGCTCCTCATCGGCTTGAAAATATCTAATGATAGCCGCCCATTGTTGACCCTCTTCGCCTGATTTTTCAAGTTCTCTCAGTGCTTCTTCATCAAAAACCGATAGACGTTCACCTATGGTTTCGCCCTCAACCTGCGCAGCCTTAACACCGGCTAATTTGCAAGCGTCACCACCAACATACGTCATTTGTTCCAACATCATAAGCTCGGTATCAGTAAATGCCATTTTCACACCTCTTTAACTTACAGTAATTTTTCCTTGAGCGGAAATAACACACTTTACTCTATGCTCTTTTGAAATCTCAGCAACGCAATCCTCATAATTTTCCTTGCCATAGTCCAAAATATCCTTTGGATTTACAAAATAAAATCTTGTTTCGTTGAAAACACCGTTAAGTTGCTTTGCATACCATTGTGCGTACTCATTTACAAATGCGTTATATTCGTTTTTAGAAGCTTGTAACGGAACAAAAATAAAGTTTGATGACTCAACTCTTGATAATAATTCACCGTCAGCTTTAACGTTGCTTACCTGTGCAAAAGCCTTAACAAATATTCCCTTTTTTTCAAAATATTCTTTTAATGCAATTTCATATTTCTCTGTTATGTTTACTTCGTCATAATCGTCATCATAAACAAATTTGCCACCACTATAAGTGCGTGTAACGGTAACCTTTTTACCGTTCACCGAAGCGGTTAAGGTTTCATCATTTATTGATGATCCCTGAAGAAAACTAACGTATTCCGCTTTTACATTGTAAGTATTCTCAAGATGTACAAGCATTGCTTCTATTGCGGCTATATCATTTTTTTGTGTATCTGTAAGTTGGTTATAATCGGTAGGTAATCCGTTTTCATTTAAAATTGAAATTTGTCTTTCTGTCAAATACATATCCGTTTCCTCCTTATTGTTATTTGTGTTGCTACCTTGATTTGCGCCATCGTCGTTAGTGCACGACAAGAGCGCCAAAGCAAGCATCACAACACTCAAAAGCAGAGCAATTATTCTGACCGAACGTTTCATCCTTCTCCTCCGTCATATTTCGCTAAATCAATTATAGCATAAGCCACCGCCCTTTTCAATATGGAAAGCATTTATCAACCAATGGTTGAAAAACAAACAGAAGCGCCGCTTTTGCATATTTGAGCATTCGCGGCTTTTTTATCTTCCTTATTTAATATAGCGCAAATAAATATCCGCGATAACACGAAAAAGCCTTGATTGCTAACTGGAATCGACAAATCAAGGCTTAATCTATTCTTATTGTATCAAAATATAAAACGGTGAATTTTTCCGTCAACTCGCGGTCCTCGTGCCAATGACCGCAGAACCAATGCCGAAAGCGCGTTTCATACATCACCCACTCCAAAAATCCCGTAAGCTCCGCATCGTGCACGTCGGGATACTTACCGAGGCGCAGTATCATTTCGCGCGGGAGAGTGTGCGTCAACACGTAATCCAGGGAGAAGCTGTGAGCCTGCAAATTCTTGGTCGCATTAGCGTACTCATCGTTGCTCGGCACTTCCTGCCGCCACCACGAATACCCCTCACGGCGCATATATTTATCAATACTGTACGCTCCGCCCATGGTGAAAAAGGTTTTCCCTTCTATGTCAAAAACCTCTCCCCTCATAAGATGAAGCACGTTTTTGCGAATATTATGCACCCTGCCGCCGTGCCATTCCGCCGTGGGATAGGAGTATATCGCATCAAAATTTTCGTGATTTCCATCCACGAACAGCACCGTGTACGGCAGGCTTTCCAAGCTGTCAAGAAAGAGCTTTTCTTCCTCGTTGTTTCTGAAAATATATCCAAAATCACCGCAAACGATAAAGTAATCGTTTGCGGTCAATTCGGCAAGCCTTTCGTCACAAAAACGGCTCTTGTCTCCGTGCGTGTCGCCCGTTATAAGGATCATTCGTCCGACCCGTCGCTTTCGTTGCGGGTATATCCCCTGCGCGTTCTTACCTTGTCAAATTTCCGCCGAGCCTCGTACGCCGCGGAAGCAACGTTGATTTCGGTGTACGTCAGTTCCATCTCGTCAAGATCGTTTTGAGCAAGGTGCTCGCTGAAAAAGCAGAGTAATATATCAAAGTAAATCAATATTGCCCAACCGTTCGGCGAGAATTTTACCCGTTTCAGCAGAAAACGCGCTATTCTTTCCGCCAAGGCATTTTGGTAGTGCTTGAAGATAAAGACCGCGGCGGAAAGCACGAGCATTGCAATTATCACCCAATGATATGCGGGATAGCCGTGTGAAAAGTAAGCCTTAAGCCCCGCCCGCGCCATTTCAAGCGGTGTGGTCGGCGCTTGCTCATTCAAAAACATAGCGTTGTAACGCATTGCCCGCCAAGTGTAATTGCAGGCAAGCAAAGCCGCAAAGTAGCCAACGTTCAGCGCGATACCCGCAAGTATTTTAGTGGCGAGGTGCTTGAATTTTCCACAGCAAACGTAAAAGATGATAAGCACCAACAGCGCGTCAGCCGCATAAACAAGCCTTTCGGGGATTACATCCCCGGCGTAGCCCTTGTAGCTCTCGTAGGTTATCAGCGCCTTTGTACCAAAAGTAAAAATCAACAGGTTGCAAAGGAATAATATTTTTAAAAATTTTTTCATTTTTGTTTCCTCAATTCAGTCATTCATCCGTAGCGTCACAAAAATGCGCCCATCCGCCAGTAATAATAATCATCGCGCGAGACAATTTTCCCCAAAAATCCCCCAAACCTATCAACACCTCGCACAACGCAAATCATTACTCCTCGCTCTCGCCCCCGCTCTCTTGGGTTACAGCGTCGGATTTTGCGCTTTTTACGAGAGGAAGTGCGCGCTTTGTCCTGAACATATCGAACGCGATGACTCCCGCGCAGGCAAGAGCGAGAACAGCCGCCACGACGTGATATTTGGGATGCCCCGTTTGGAAATACGTTTTCATAGCGTCTGCGGCAACGTCGATAAACGAAACCGCCTCGTTGGCATATATCCTCGACGCCAAGACTGTCACGAAGAAATTAGTGCTCATGAGGACGATTATATAAAGCACTACGCACGCTGCCGCTGATGCAATTTTCGTCCAAATGCGGCAAAGCTTGGACTGTACGACGGCAAAAACAATCAATGCAAGAAGTGCGTCGCACGCGAATGAAGCGTATTCAAAATCCGCGGCAATAAGCTGCTCTCTGCGGCCGCCGTGACAGATGAGGACTATAAGCACAGCCTTTATGCACACGGATAACGCCGCAAAAATGCTTATCGTAACGGCTTTAAATTTAAAATCAAATTTAATTTTCATACTTCAACCTCACTCATAATTATAACGATAAATTAATTATACAACAAAATAAGCGACAGCTCAATACCTTTCGGCAAAAAGCTGTCGACTTTTATCGACAAAAATCTATCGTTTGTTTGGCAAAAATCCGTCGTTTTTTTATCAACTGTTTTTCAAAAGCTCTCGTCACCTTCATTTTCTTCTGCATTTCAATATATTTTTTAAATAGTCCATTGATTTTTGCAAACTTACGCAAATTCTCCGATAATAAAACAAGTTTATAAAAGCCTTACCTAACAAAAAATCAACCTCCACTCAAACAATAGCTGTCCAAATTTGAAGGTTGATTCATTTTCACAACTTTAGTCTTCCTCTGCTTTATTTACATCCCAGGTCTCTTGCCAATCAGCGCCCCATTTGCTCATCTGCGGTGTCACATTAACAAGCGTCTTATCATTTCCACTAGGATACTTAAAGAACAATATCTCTGCTCCCTCGGTTGATTTTTGAATATATGTTGTATTTGGACGAATCACAAAAACATCTCCCGCTCGAACAACATACTCTCGATTTGCCTCAATATCTACGTATTTAGCCTCGCCATTCAATATAATTTGATACTCAGTAACGATGGGGTGAAAATGTGGTTTTTCACAAGCATATTTTTCAAAACGAGTTATCCCCATTTCCACTTTGTCGTCATAAATATGTTGCAACCGTTGCGGCAATTTAAGGTCTCCTACCAAATACTGACGATGCTCGTTCAATAAAACATTCTGTATTTGTTCTTTTTTGATTATTTCTATCATTTTAATTCCCCAATATTCGTTATTAATTGCCCCCGTTCCCAAATCCATTCAAACTGTTTAATATAGAAATCAAAATTTCTATTATCCTCTGAAGAAATTAAAACACTCCGCCGCTCTGAATCAGGGCAATTAAAGGAATAGTAATCAACTTTTACAGTATCTTTACTCGAATCTTTCTTATGGATAATAAAAATTGCGCACGGAAGAAATGCATCCGTCGTTTTTCCCTGAAAAGAATTTGGATAGTCATTCTGCCAATCTAACAGATCTTCATATGCCCGTGGAATGACTCGCTCACGGCGACGCGTTCCTCCTAAAATTTTATTTGTACATGCATCAATAGCCGCTTGACAATTAGGATGATTCATAATAACGCGAATTTTACAACCTTTTTCTGCCAATTTTTCCACATGATCGCGTGCAAGAGACAGAAACCCTTGGCAAGCAATTGCGCACATATCAACAGCAATTACTTCATCATTTAACCGTTCCGCCAACGATAAACGACTCTCGATTTCTCCCCGTGATTCCAATTTGCTGCGATTTACAAAATTAGCAATAGCCTGATTGCGCTTTTGGCTTTCTTTCATTTTCCACAGCAAATCTTCACGGAACTTGCCTTTAAAATACATAGGATCGCTAACGTCAAGACACTGAATATCAGGAAGTTTTTGAATTGCAAGGGGTAAATTCGAGGGATATTTGAAATCATTTCCTTTAACAACAATAATTCTTTTGTTTTCTTTAAGAGCTATGGAAATTTCTTGAATATAAACAGATTTTTCATAATCATCTATATTCAAATCCGTGAGAACTAAAATAAAATTATCCGCATTCAGTATGTTTTCTTTTAGAACTTCAGAGAACTCCCCGGCAAACTGATACAACCCTTCTTTGTCGTAAAAAACCCCCATTCCAATTTCCACTAAAAACTGATATATTTCTAATGCATATAAGCCTCCCGTTCCATGCCTATAACTAATAAATGCATCCATATTTTTCTCCCATCCTTTATTTTTCAATCATGGTAATAATGCTATATATTTTATACCTCATTATACAATTATTGGGGAATTTTGTCAACACATTTCAATTCCATGTCCCAAAAATATTTCGGCAAAAAGCTGTCGACTTTTATCGACAAAAATCCCCCACGCTTTCGCGCGGGGGGATAACTTATTGCGATGTTACGGTCCGGCGACCGAGGATACAAAATCCATCATAAATTTCGATTTCAACGCCGCGGCACTCGCCACCAGGGGACGTGTACCCCAATCGATGACCATCTGTTTTACATCGGCAACCACGATTGTGGCTACCTTGCAGTTTTTGTCCTTGCTATGCCGGTGTATATCAAACGATGTGATATACCCGTTAGAATCATACTTGACGTTACGGCGCGTAATCATCCGGTTGATACCTTGGGGTTCAGGGCGCTGTGCTTTGTGTTTTTGTTCTGCGCTAAATCAGCCCCTTTATGGCAAGAGGATATCAACGTAGATCAGCCCCGTCGCCGCAATTCCATACCAATCCGAAGGATTGCCCACTCGTATTTGATAGAAAAATTATCGCTTTGACGGTCTTTTTCTTGGCGGGCGGCTACATGCTGTAAAATGAACGAACCAAAGCTTGAGCCGTACGCTTGCTTATTGAGTTTTTGCAAGGACTTTGACCTTTACCGTACTTACGACCATCCGTATTTGATGATATAATATATAACGTATCCCCAATTAAAGATGCCGTGAAGAATTGCCCAACCGATAGAATGCCAGTTTACGTAAGATATGACCAGAGCTAAAACCGCACCAAAGCCAATCCCTTTACCTGCATTATCTGTAATATTTTGAATGTGATAATGTTTATGCTCCACGTGATTCGTTCTTTTATTGCCGTAAATCAATTCATCGATGCTTACTTCAAGTATATCTGCAATTTTATGAAGAGTGTCTATATCGGGTTGCGTTTTTCCCGTTTCCCAATTTGAAACCGCCTGTCTTGTAACGTTTAATCTTTCTGCGAGTTCAGATTGGCTAATACCCTTTTGCTCCCTGAAATTTTTAATATTTTTTCTACCATCGAGAAAGCCCTCCCTTATGAGTTATCAACATTATTATAAGAATAACCGGCACAAAAGTCAAGCAACATTATGTTGCTTTCGCTTCCCCCCCCAAAAAAAGCCTTAAATCAAGGAATTTTGCGTTGGAGCGCGATCCTTTTGACCCATTTTGTGCTTATAGTTTATTTATCAGAAAATTGTAAAAATCTTCTGCATAAATGGAGTTTGGTTGTCTCGCGTGTAATTCCACGATGAGGTCGCGCTCGCAGGCAGGCTCGGCAATGGTGACGAGCTTCAAATTTTCATTATGAAGCTTTCCCCACGAATGCTCGGGCCAAAATGCTATTCCCGCTCCCATACTGATAATATTCTGCACGGCGGTAGGGGAATCGGATTCAAATATGACGTTGGGATAAAATCCTGCTATAGAACAATACCTGCTGCATATAGCTCCGAACAAACGGGTGTTGGATAGCATTATAAAGCTTTCGTCCTTTACAGCGCTTAAATCGATAGATGAAACCTCGGCATACCTTGAATCCTTCGGCACTGCAAGGTAAATATTTTCCTTTTTCACGAAGCGGCGCGCGCATTTATTTTCGGGCTCGCCGCTCAATCCGTTGGTTGTGATCAGTATGTCGCAATTACTTTTCGCTTCGTTTTGCTCGAAATCAAAGAGCGCCTCGCAGTTCTCCTTTTTGTATTCCATGATCGCGTTTATGACAAAGGATGAAGCGGCAAGTATATTAAGTCTTATTTTTTTCGTAACAGATTGCTTTAGTTCTTCCATTTCGACTGAAAGATGGTCGAATTCCGGTATTAATACATCCAATCTCTGCTTCAAATAAACGCCAAACTCGGTCAACATCACTTTTCTTCCCTCGCGCCGAAACAGCGGAACTCCAAGCTCGCTCTCAAGTGAATGGATAGCTTGAGTAAGCGAGGGTTGGGAGATGTGTAACACCTCCGAAGACCGCGTGATATGCTCAAGCTGGGCTGTCGTTTGGAAATATTTCAGCTTTTGTATGTCCATAACTCCTCCGTTATATAGAAAAAAACTATCATTTTGATAATAATTATATATTTTACTTTTGCATTTGTCAAGAGTATAATTAAGGCATCATATCAGGAGGAATAAAAAATGCAGATCTTCGAAATCATTATGCTCCTATGCTTTGGCATGTCCTGGCCCATCTCCGTGTACAAAAGCATAAGCTCAAAATCAACGAAAGGCAAAAGCGTCGTCTTTATCATTGCCATCATAATCGGATATATTTCGGGAATTATCGGCAAGATCGTGAATCATCAATTAAATTACGTTACGGCGCTTTACTTTATCAATTTGATCGTCGTAAGCATCGACCTTGGGCT
>JAZPZM010000084.1:0-3286 GCA_045544735.1 Eubacteriales bacterium | reverse complement strand
ATGAAAGGAAACTACTTATATCTTTCGCTGACGAACACCGCGGAAGGAGCAAAGAAACATAGCTTCAAGACCACCAAGGGAGAGGGACACGGTTTCGGTCTTGCTCGCGTTGATGCTATTGTAAAGAAGTACGGCGGATATCTGACTCGTGCAAGCGAGGACGGCGCCTTTTCTACCGAAGTCCTTTTGCCTCAATAAATACAGTAAAAGTGCAATCCACATCAAATTTTCGACGTTTGACAACAGATTGCACTTTTTTCCTTTTGCATTTGATATACTTGTGGCATAGAGTTTTTAAGGAGAATCGCACAAGCCATGAAAGTAAGGAAAGAAAAAAGAAAATACTCGCATATCGGGTCTATTTTTTGGGCGCTTCGCCGCCTGTGGCGACTGGATCGTCGATTTGTAATATATATGTTTGTCGCAATACCGTTCACAATCGGTGTTCCTCTTGCTACCTCGTATTTTTCCAAGGTTCTGCTCGACGGACTTGAGGCGAAAGCGCCGTTGTCCCATCTAATTCTCACGGCGGTGGGCTTCGTTGCGGGACTTGCGATTCTTGACCATCTGCGTACACTATTAAATACCCGATGTACGTCCTGGCAGTATTATCCCACCTGCGTGTATCAAACTGAGATGATCGCGTTCGTACACGAGCAGGTCGATTATGAAACTACGGAGACTGAGGCCTTTAAAAGAATTCAGCAATATGCTTTCGGTGATGCCAACGGGGGGAAATGTTCGCTTGAGTTCGTTTGGAAAGATCTTTCCCACTTTTTTGTATCTCTTCTGGGTATAGTAACATACGGCTCACTCATTGGAGCGCTGAATCCTTCCCTTTTGGCCGTGGTTCTTACCGTGTCGGTTGCAACTTACTTTACAACACGGTGGCAACCAAGGTATCGTAACGCCCATAAGCACGAATTTGAAAAAGAGACAAGAAAGCTGAATTACCTAAAGGGGTTATCCGAGAATTTTTCTGTCGCCAAGGATATAAAGCTTTATAGTATGCAGGATTGGCTTTCCGGCATGGTAGATGACTACCAAGCCTATCTTTTCATGTGGGAGAAAAAATGCAGTTTGCGAGGGCTTGCCGCCTCTATTTTGTCGGGGCTTATGAGTTTGATACAAAATGGGGCGACTTATATAGTTTTGGTTGGAGCACTCGTTGCCGAGGAGATCTCCATTGGTGACTTCGTGTTTTATTTCGGGCTCGTCGGTAGTGTTGCGGCTTTTTTGCGCGGTGTCATTCAAAATACGGCAAGTCTAAATACTTGCGCTGAGAAGATCGATTATTACAGAGAATTTTTCAGTTACCCGAATCGGATGAATTACGGAGAAGGGTGTGAGCTTCCTGTCGGCGCGCCCAGGATTGAACTGAGGGATGTTTGGTATCGGTATGATGGTGCCGATGACTACGTGTTGAAGGGAATCGAATTTACTATCGGAGAGGGAGAGAGCATCGCACTGGTCGGACTAAACGGGGCGGGAAAAACCACGCTTGTCAAGCTGATCTGCGGATTTTACCGACCTACCAAGGGAGAAATCCTAATAAACGGTAAGAGAATCGAAGAGTACAACATCGAAGAGTATTATTCGCTTCTGTCCGCTGTTTTTCAAGAGATCAAGCCCGTGGCTTTTACCGTGTTTGAATTTGTAGCCAGTGCAGACCTGACGCGCCCCCATGCAAGGGAGGAGGCGAGAGAGGCCATGCGGAGAGCGGGAATTCTTGAGAAGATCGAGAGCCTGCCCCATGGAATGGACAACCATTTGATGAAGGGAATCTACGATGACGGCGTGGATCTGTCGGGAGGCGAAATGCAAAAGTTGATGCTTGCTCGCGCCATCTACAAGGACGGCAATATTTTGATCTTGGATGAACCTACGGCGGCGCTGGATCCCATCGCGGAAAATGCCCTGTACATGGAGTACAGGGCATTGACAAAGGGAAAGACCTCTGTCTATATTTCCCATCGGTTTGCATCTACCCGTTTTTGCGATCGGATTTTGCTTCTCGAAAACGGTGTAGTAGCGGAGAGTGGAACGCATGCGGAATTGATGGAGAAAAACGGCAAGTACGCCTATATGTTTGGCGTGCAGGCAAAATATTATAAGGAGGGGGAGCATCATGCGTAAAGAAAATATCACTCTCCGCGCTCTTAAACGCTACGGGGGATTCAATAAAAAATACTTTCCCCTCCAATTTTTCCACATTCTGTTTGAGCGTTTTTCTCCATATTTTAATCTTTGGATGTCTGCGGAAATAGTCACCGCCCTATACGAAGGACACGAGATGCGAGAAATCTTTATGCTGATAGCAATCACATTATTTGGCAACTTGCTTGTTCACGCTATGGGGGCTTTGCTTGGACGCTGGGTGTCTTTGGAGTTTAAACGCTTATGCGACAATGAGGCGGCAGTATTTAATCAAAAAACGGTATCGTTGGATTATAGCAAGCTGGAGGATCCGAAAATCCGTATGTTACGGCGTAAGATTAAAGAGAACGCTTTTATTAACGGATACGGTGTGGACTGTATGAGGAGGAGCGTGGAAGGAATGTTACGTAGTGGAATCAGCCTTATGTTCGCAGGCATTCTCTTTGCCGAAATGCTGATCCGCATTGTATCTGCAAGCTTTGAATGGCTTACATGGATTCTTTTGGCGCTTATGCTTGTCTTTACCGCATTGGCTATTCTTGCCAAAAACGCCGTGCAGAAAAAAGAAGCGGAAGTTTTTGAGCGGGTGAATGACTTGATGCTAAAAGAAAACCAACTGGGACGCGGACATAGCCTTAATGGAATGGATGCACGAGTCTACAATCAACAGCCAATCTTAACAAGGCTTGAAATGAAAATGAACCAAGAGCATTTGGCGATGTTTTCCTGGGCCCGTTGGCGTACATGGCTTCTCAGCACGCCCCACATTTTTCTATCCAAGATCCCCGAAATCTGTGCCTATGCAATCGTTTGTTTCTATTGTGCGCGTAATATCTTTCCCATAGGAAGTGTAATCAAATATGTAGGATATTTGTATCAATTTTCCATGGAAATCTTATCAATCTTCTATTTTGTTGCGGAATTAAAGAACAACGAGCGATTTCTTGTGCCATACCTTGAATATTTGAACCTTCCCAACGATATGTATCAAGGCTCTCTTGCCGTGGAAAAGCGAAGCGACAAAAAATATGATATCGAATTCCGCAACGTTAGCTTCAAATACGCGGGAAGCGAGAATTATGCCTTGAAGAATGTCAATCTGACCTTTAAGGTAGGCGAGCGCCTTGCG
>JAZPZM010000083.1:0-5911 GCA_045544735.1 Eubacteriales bacterium | reverse complement strand
AACATTTCCTACGGTCATTACGTTGTCGGCAGTCGCCTCGTCCTTAAGGTACGCAATAGTACCGAGAACGGAGGCTACGGCGAGTAACGCAAGCACTAAAATCCATGCTAATGTTTTTTTCATAGTATTTTTCCTTTGCTTGTTTTTATTCCCATCCCCCCCGACCGAAACGGTCGGGGGCGAATTTGATTATTATTGATTATTGGTTTAATTTAGGGATTGGCATTAGCCGCGGGCAGCAAGGTCAAATAACCGGGAGCGCCCAGCTTGTCGACGCGGGCATATTCCTTGTAATCGTTAGCGGGATCAAACATAGTACCGTTACCGCCTACCAAGCTGGTGCAACCACTAAACATGCCAGCAGTGCTTGTCAGTTTGGAAGTATCCCAATCCTTGGCAACGCAAATAGTTGTCAAGCTACCGCAATTAAGAAACATATTGTTTGTAGTGGTTACTTCAGCCATATCCCATTTCTCACCGAAGTAAACGGTTTTTAGAGTTTTGCAACCGTTAAACATATCGGATACAAGATTAAGACTGCTTGAATCGAAATTTGAAATATCTATCTCTGTCATAGTACTTAAGTTTGCGCCTACACCAAGGAACATCTGATGCATTTGAGCCACCTTACTCGTATCCCATTGGTCGAGACCTATGATGCTTTCCAGCGCTCCGCAACCGTAAAACGTACGGTGCATATTGGTTACGGTTTCGGTATCCAAATCAGAAACGTCTGCCGTTTTCAAGGAAGAACAGTTACGTAAAAAATTCTGGAGAGATTCAAGGCTTGTCGTCTCCCAACCGTCAAAGCTTATTTCCGTTAAGCCGGTACATCCATATAACAAACCATTCATAGTAATAACATTACGGACATCCCACGTACTTAGATCCAGCTCTGCTAACTTATAACAATTCAGGAACATATACGTCATGTCCTTGGTTCTGCTTGTATTCAAATTGGCCATGTCAATCGTTTCCATGAATTGCAGATCTCGGAACAGATACTCGCTGTTCTCCGGAGTGTAAATAGGTCCGTCTGCAAGAACATAGAGATTGTAATTTTCACCGTTGGGAACGTAGTGGACGTTAACGTAGTAGTCCTGCTCGTCGTTTATCGGCGTGCCTTGGTAGTTATCGGCAATTTCGGGGTAGTCGTTGTTAAGACCAAATGTAATGCTTGTAACCTTGTCGGTAATATTCTCACCCTCCAAGTCACCGTTCAGATAGTGCAGTGCATCTTTCATAGTAACGCCCTCGATGTAAATATCATCAAACGGAACGCCTCTGCCAAAGCCCTCGACCAGAGCCTGATGGGGAGCGTCAAAGCCCTCGGACTGAATTCCCTGCGCGCACACCTTGACCTCGTACTTTCCGTCAAACTCGGCTACGTCATCGTTCTCCGCCGTGGAATCAAGCGCGACCTGGGAAAGGCTTATCTCCGTAATAGCACCCGGAGCAAGCTCCTTTTGGTAAGTAGCCTTTGCAACGAAATAATTTGTGCCTGTGGTTTCGTTCACACCGACAAACGGTATCCACTCCCATTTCCATTGACCTGCGGTATCATTCAGGTTTACGTGGATCATTGTCTTGAATTCATCAAAGTCGGTGAATGCGCCCGCCTCAAACGCAAAGAAGATTCGAACGTACGCGCTATAGTCTCCCGTGTTCTTTACGAACACCATCTTATCAACTTCGTTGTTGATCTTGGCGGGGTCCCAGATGGGCGAGGTGTAGCCTGCCTCTTTTCCTATCTGCTCCCAATCAACGTAAGTATCGCCGGGGGTGTAATCAAACCCCTTTTCGATAACTGCGGGGAGCAGGGGCTTTTCGTTATTAGAGAACTCCTGCACCACCGCAGAATTGGTGTCATTCGGAGTCTCGACGTCGGTGCGCTCGAATTCGAGCAAGGAAATTTTAACGTTTCCTACGGTCATTACGTTGTCGGCGGTCGCCTCGTCCATAAGGTACGCAAGCGTTGCGCCGATGGATATTGCGATAACGAGTATCGCCGTAGCCAACGGCAGAAGTATCTTTTTCAGCTTCTTCATAGCTTTCTTTCCTTTCGCTTTATTTTGTATCAAGCGATGAATATTTCATTCCGCCCTCGACCTTTACGGTCGGGGGCGAATTTGATCGTTAATTAAATTTAGGGATTGGTGGTCGGTGCTGCCTTGTAGGTAAGGTAACCGGGAGCTTCGGGGGCATTGTCGACACGCGCGTAGGTTTTGTCGACAATAGCATTACCCTCGCCATCCCTAATAAGTGTCGTATTGTTGCTGCCCTTCAGGCTGGTGCAACCTTCAAACATAAGTCTGGTTGATAATTCGTCTTCTGTGTCTATATATTGGTCCTCAACGTGTGATATGTCCCAACCGTCGCCAACATAAATAGTTTGCAAATTAGCATCCCCATGGAACATTTTCGTTGTTGCTTTAACATTCGAGGTGTTCCAAGCGCTAAGATCAAGTATCTTAAGAGCATCGCATTCGCGGAACGTAACTATCATATCCTCTACGCGACTGACATCCCAAGCCTTAACGTCAAGTTCTTTTAATACATAGCATTTTTCAAACATGCCGTGTATCGTAGTGACATCGCTAAGGTCAAAATTACTTACATTTAGCGTGTGCATAGTTTTGCAGTCGTAAAACATATAAGCCATATTGGTAGCACTTGTGGTCTTCCAGTTGTTGAGGTCGAGAGATTTTATGCTGTGGCAAGAAGAAAACATTCTTTCAAACGTGGCAACCTTGCTAACGTTCCATCCACCAACATCCAAAGATTCAATGGCCTCACAATGCCAAAACATATGCTTCATCGTGGTAACGTTGCCCACTTGCCAGTTTAAAAGATTTATATTCTTAAGTTTTTGGCAGTTATAAAAAAGCATCTGCATATTAGTTACATTTTCAACGTTCCAATTTGTAACATTCAAACTTTCAAGTGAGGAGCAATCGTAGAACATAGAGGACATAGTAGTTACTTTTCCAACATTCCAGCCGGAAACATTTAGTTCTTTAAGATTTTTGCAGTACGTGAAGGTCATGTTCATCGCTTCAACATTGCTAACACTCCAGTTAGCAACGTCCAATGTCGTAAGAGTTTCACAACCATAGAACATGCTCGTCATTATTTTAGTACGGCTTACGTCCATATTGGCGGTATCGACCTTCGTCAAAGCCGTCATATCCTTGAACAGCGCCGTGCTATCCTTGGGAGTATAAATGGTATCGTCAGCGAGTACGTAAATATCATAGTTTGCGGCATTGGTAGCGTTGGGGACGTAGTAGGCATAAACCGCCGTGTCCTGCTCTGCGCTGACGTGGACAACGCGGTTGGCAGAGTTGTTGACAACGTCCTGATGATCCTTGTTAAAGCCGAAGGTCACCTTTGAAACATTAGCGGTAATCTTGGTTCCTTGATTATCGCCATCCAAATAGTGCAACGCGTCATAAAGGGTAACGCCCTGCGCGAGAGTCATATCAAATGGGATATCCGTGCCAAATCCCTCATCAAGCGCGGTATCGGGATCTTCAAAGCCCATGGACTGAATACCCTGCGCATTTACGAAAACCTCGTAGGTTTTGCCAAATGCCCTGACGTCCTCGTTCATAGCGATAGCGTCGAGCGCGATCTGCGAAAGGCTTATCTCAGTAAAATCTCCCGCCTTAAGCACCTTTTGATAAGTAGCCCTTGCGATGAAATACTTTCCGCCCTGCTTGTTAGTCGCCATTTGCGGAATCCACTCCCACGCCCATTCATCCTCGTTATCATTAAGGTTGATATGAATCATTTTTTGGAAGCGCGGCAGCGTGTTGAAGTTTCCAGCCTCAAATGCGAAATAGAGACGTACGTACGCGCCGTAATCGCCGCTGTTTTTAAGGAACACCATCTTATCAACTTCGTTGTTGATCTTGGCGGGATCCCAAATGGGCGAGGTATAGCCGTCATCGTCGTTCTGCTGCTGCCAATTCACTTCAGGCTGCTCCCAATCAACGTACGTATCGCCGAGGGCGTAGTCAAATCCGTTCCTTATGACTGCGGGTCGCAGGGGCTTGTTATCCTTGAACTCCTGCACCTCTGCGTCACCGTTAGCGGTCTCGGTATCGATGCGCTCGTATTCGAGCAAGTCAATACGCACCTTACCGATGGTCATTATGTTCTCCTCCGTCTCCTCATATGTAAGAAAACGTGATAGTAGCGAAAACGGATGCCGCGGCAAGTAACGCAAGTCCTAAGATCCATATTAATGTTTTTTTCATAATATTTTTTCCTTTGCTTGTTTTTGTTTCCAGCGGTGAGAACGCAGATACGAAGCATCTGCGCTCTCACCGCCCCCCGACCGTTTCGGTCGGGGGCGATGTTGATTATTATTGATTATTGGTTTAATTTAGGGATTGGCATTAGCCGCGGGCAGCAAGGTCAAATAGCCGGGGGCGCCCGGCTTGTCGATGCGGGCATATTCCTTGTAATCGTTAGCGGGATCAAACATAGTACCGTTACCGCCTTCCAAGCTGGTGCAATTATTAAACATGCCCGCAGGGTTTGTCAGTTTAGAGGTATCCCACTCTTTAACAACATAAATGGTTTGCAAATTGACGCAAGCATTAAACATATTATTTGCGTTTGTCACTTTAGACATATCCCAATTTTCGCCGAAGCGGACGATTTTAAGATTTTGACAATCACTAAACATATAGTCCGCACTGGTCAGGCTGCTTGAATCGAAATTGGACAGATCAAGCTCCTCGAACTCACTGTTTTCATTCCCTAAGTAAATGAACATTTTTCCCACATTAGTCACATTGCTTGTATTCCAATCACTAAGTCCATCAATGCTTTTCAATGAAGTACAACCGTAAAACGCATAGCCCATATTCGTTACATTTTCAGTATTCCAGCCGGAAACGTTTAGACTTTTTAATGCATAGCAGTTATAGAACATATTATTGATATCGTTCACTTGCGAGGTTTGCCAACCGCTTAAGTTCAATTCCTCTAATTTATAGCATCTATAGAACAGAAGGGTCATATCTGTAACTTTACTGACATCCCACTTGTTTATATTTTTTACACTTTCAAGTGCTGTGCACCAATAAAACACTCCGTTCATATCAGTCGTTCTGCTGGTGTTCAGATTGGCTGTATCAACTGTTTTCAAAGCTGACATATTCATAAACAGTCCCGTGCTATTCACCGGGGCATAGATAGGACTGTCCGCAAGGAAATATATCTTGTAGTTTTCTCCGTCGGGAACGTAGTGGGCGTTAACGTAGTGATCCTGCTCAAAATTCGAGGGGGTACACGGATAATTATCGGCAATTTCGGGGTAGTCGTCGTTAAGCGCAAACGTAACCTCTGTTACCTTCTTAGTGATATCTTCGCTCACATGCCCACCATCAACATTGTAGCTGTGCAACGCATTATATATGCTAACGCCGTCAATTTTGATATTCTTAAAAGGAATTCCTCTACCAAAGCCTTCTCTGATAGCCTGTTTGGGTGTGCCAAAGCCCGCGGACTGGATAGCTTGCGCGCATACCAAAACGCTATACCCGTCGCCAAAAGCGTCTACGTCGTCGTTCTCTGCAGATGAGTCGAGAGCTATCTGCGAAAGGGTGATTTCGGTAACTTCACCGGGAGCTAATTCTTTGGGGTAAATAGCACTTGCAACAAAGTAATTGGAATCCTCGCTCTTTCCGACAAAGGGGATAAATTCAAAGTTCCAGTCGGTTTCGTTGATATTCAAGTGAATATTTTCTTCAAAATCCTCAAATATCACGTAGTTTCCCGCCTCAAACGCGAAGAAAACGCGGACGTACGCGCTGTGGTCACCGGTGTTCTTTACGAACACCATCTTGTCGACCTCGTTGTTGATCTTGGTGGGGTCCCAGATGTTAGAGCTATAGTT
>JAZPZM010000082.1:0-4661 GCA_045544735.1 Eubacteriales bacterium | reverse complement strand
AGTCATGACCACCAGCCGTGCTGGTGGCTTGCGGTAGCCCCCTTGGGGCATTTCACACGCTGAGCCTATAGGCTCGTCGAATTATCCCACACTTGCGGTAATTGCCCTGCCACTATTGAAATAGTAAATTTCTGTAGCCATTTTGATAGCAAAAAAATTATTATTTGTAAAGGGGCGGGTTCCTCGCTTCGCTCGGATAAATTAACTGGGCAAAGCTAAAGCTTTTTGGAACCACCAGCACTGCTGGTGGTTTTCACGCCAACCTTTTCTTTGAAAAGATTGGCTATTACAAAAAATTCGGCGTTGCGACCTATAATGGCGCAACGCCGAAGGAATTTATACTATTCTTGCTCTTATAATGCCGCGGACGGCAGATATCGTCTTGCAGATCTCGTCGGGGTTCTGAACGTTTCCGTCAAGCTCGATAATGGTGCAGGCAACGTCGCCCTTCGCCTTACTCATCATATCTGCAATATTTATTCCCTTACCCGAAACGATAGCGGTGGTCTTTGCGATCATCTCAGGAATATTCTGGTGCAGGATAACGAGGCGGTGTCTGCCCGTGGTGGGCATTTCGATGGAGGGGAAGTTTACGGAATTGCGGATATTACCGGTCGTAAGGAACGCGTCAAGCTGACGAGCCGCCATTACCGCGCAGTTATCCTCGGACTCGGCAGTAGACGCGCCGAGATGGGGGATAGCCACGATGCCCTTAACGCCGAGGATCTCCTCGGTGGGGAAATCGGTAACGTACTTTGCCATCTTGCCGCTCTCAAGAGCCGCCTTAACGTCCTCGGCAACGACGAGGTCGGCGCGCGCAAGGTTGATGATGCGGACTCCGTCCTTCATAAGCTCAATGTTCTTTTGGCATATCATACCCTTCGTAGCCGCAACTGCGGGAACGTGCAAGGTGATATAATCGGATTTTTCAAATATCTCCTCAAGCTTCGTGGCGTGCGCGATGCTGCTGGAAAGATGCCAAGCCGCATCAACGGTAACGTAGGGGTCGTAGCCGATAACGTTCATACCGAGAGCCTCTGCCGCGTTTGCGACCATACCGCCGATAGCGCCGAGTCCGACTACGCCGAGCGTTTTGCCCGCGAACTCACAGCCGCCGAAGGCAGACTTGCCCTTCTCGACTGCGCCCGCAACGTTTTCGGTAAGGGTGGAAGCCCAATTTACACCGCCAACGATGTCACGGGAAGCGAGCGCGAGAGCGCAGATGGTCAGCTCCTTAACGCCGTTTGCGTTAGCGCCGGGGGTGTTGAAAACGACGATACCGTCACTCGTACAACGGTCGATCGGAATGTTGTTTACGCCCGCGCCGCAACGCGCGATGGCGAGAACGCTCTTGTCAAACGTAACGTCGTGCAGAGATGCGGAGCGCACCATAATAGCGTCGGCATCCTCCACGCCCTCACCTACGTTGTATACCGAGCGGTCGAAAATATCCGTACCGACCGCCGCGATCTTGTTCATCAGCTTTATATTAGTCTTTTTCATAATGCTTCTCCATTACTTTTTAGGATTATTCTTTGCAAATTCCTTCATAAACGCGACGAGAGCCTCAACACCCTCGTAGGGCATAGCGTTGTAGATGGACGCGCGCATTCCGCCGACGGAGCGGTGTCCCTTAAGGTTCTTCATTCCCGCCTTTGCGGCGTCGGAAGCGAACTTCTTGTCAAGGTCGGCATCTCCCGTAACGAAGGTGACGTTCATCATAGAACGGCAGTCGGGGCGCACGGGGGTGATATAGTAGTCCTGCGAATCGAGATAATCGTAAAGCAGAGCCGCCTTTTTCTCGTTCATCTCCTTCATCTTCTCAAGTCCGCCGAGGGAGAGTATCCACTCGTAAACGAGATTTGCCATATAGATGGTGTAGCAGGGGGGAGTGTTATACATTGAGCCGTTCTCCGCCATTACATTCCAATCGAGCATAGTGGGGCATTCGGGGCGAGCCTTGCCGAGCAGGTCGCGGCGAACGATAACTACGGTAAGTCCCGCGGGAGCCATATTCTTCTGCGCGCCCGCATAGATAACGCCGAACTTCGTTACGTCAACGGGCTCGGAGATGATGCAAGAGGACATATCGGCAACGAGGGGAATATCACCCGTGTCGGGGATGTAGTTGTACTTCGTACCGAATATGGTATTGTTGTAGCAGATGTGAACGTAGGACGCGTCGGGGCGGAAGCTCTCGCGCGTGGTGGCGGGAACGTAGGAAAATCCGTCAGCCTTGGAGGTCGCAACGAGGGCGATATCGCCGTACTTCTGCGCCTCGGTATAAGCCTTACCCGAAAACTGTCCCGAAACGATGTAATCAGCCTTTCCGCCCTCACCGAGAAGGTTCAGGGGAACTGCGGCAAACTGCGTGGATGCGCCGCCCTGAAGGAAGAGCACCGCGTAGTTATCCGGAATATTCATAAGCTTGCGCAGATTAGCCTCTGCAGCAGCGATGATGGGCTCAAAATCGGGAGAACGGTGTGACATCTCGGCAACTGACATACCGGATGAGCCGTATGAAACCATTTCGGCGGCGGCGCGCTCAAGCACGGGCAGAGGGAGCATAGAAGGTCCTGCAGAAAAATTAAAAACTCTTTCCATTTTTTGTTCTCCTTTTGGATAAAATAATAATTAATTTTATTATATATCAAATAGTTTAACAAGTCAATTGCTTTAAAGAAAAAATATTAACAAAAAACACTCTCGAAAAAACAATATTTTTGACTTACGAGAAGTAATTGCCATTTTGTCTATAGGGCAGGAGTGTAAATCTTGTCGATATAACGCAATATGACGTAATCACAACATTTCCGACAAAGTGATACAATTATCTGTGGAGTGAAGGGCAAAAATGAAAAGCATCCAAAGACAATGCAATTAAAATTATGGCACAAAAGAGAAAGAGCCAAGTCCTTTTCCGAACTTGGTTCTTTTCTTAACTTATCGGCATTGCATCCGAAGATGCCTTATAGTGCCTATTTAAATTGATCTGAATATGATCACAAAACGACTGCTATAAAATTTATGATTCCATGCAAAATTATAGGATACCATATATTTTTTGTTTTTTGATATAGAATAGAAAAACCTAAACTCATGCACATATATGGAAGCATATTAACAAGTTGGATATATGATCTCTCGATCAGTACATATCCCCATATGTGAAAAAATCCAAAAAGCAGCGCAACAGATATATGAGACAATACAGGATTGATTTTTTCTATGCTACGGTACACCAGAAATCGAAAAAACAATTCTTCTGTGATGGGGGCAAATAAAATCGCAGCAACAGCTGTCAAAATATAATTGATCCTATTGCTACTCAAAGCTGTATCAATATTATTTTCATTAGAATTGGCAATACCCATAAGATCAATCATTATTCCGCAAAGGACGATTGCAACAAAAGTAATTATGCCGATAACCGCCATTTTCTCAAGATTTGACGGGTCAAATTTTTTAATTGAATTTATCAACAATTTGAAAAAGCAAATAAGCGAGCATATAAATATGAGTGCATAAACACCAAATGTCAGGTTGTTTGAAACAAGTTCGATGTTAATAAAGGATAGCAAATTACCTCCAAATATCTGAAGGAAGCAAAAAACAATCCCATATAAGCCGCCCCATAGGTATGTTCTTTTTTCAAATGTTTCTATATACATGAATATTACCTTTTTATTCCTTCGCAAAAGACCGCTTTTTCATCTTTTGGAGTAAAAAAGCGGTCTTTGGGTTTTGCTTATTTTTGTGTTTTTGTTCTGCGCTAAACGAAACCGCCCAAAGTATTATTTTCCAAACACCTTGCCGTAATAATCGTTTTCAAGGATATAGTTAGAATACGTTCTCATCTTTTTAAGAAGAGCGTTTTGCGCATCCACGTAGCCCATGGACAGAAGCTTATCTATCTGCGCCTGCGTGTACTTGGGGTTGCGCTCAAAGGTCTTGGTCCTTGAATTATAGATTCCGTACTTCGTTACCCAGTTGTTGCTGGAGCTGATGCCCGATGAGTTCGAGCAGTTCAGAATAACGAAACCGTCGGAGTCGGAAAGAATGTCGCGTCCCATAATAAGACGGGAATCGTACTCCGCGCCAAAGAGATTAAGCACGGTGGGAAGCACGTCGATAGCCGAGCAGACCTTGTCCACCTTAACGGGAGCCTCCATCGACGGCGACCAGATGATGAGCGGTGCGCGGTAAAGGTCAAAGTTAAGGAAGATGTTGTCAACGGGGAGTCCGTAAAGCTCGGAAAGAGCCTCCATCGTTCCCGCATCGTCGTCCACCGCCTGATTCTTGTCGTTGGTCTTGCCCACGATGGAGTAAGGATAGTGGTCGGGAGCCATAACGAAAACGGTGTTTTCAAGCTCGCCCTTGCGCTCAAGCTCGGCGCAAAGCTCCGCCACCATAAGCTCCACCTCGTACTGCGACGCAACGTAGCAGATAGCGCCGTTGGTGGTGTAGCCGAGGTTGAGCGACTTGACGTATGCCTTATGCTTGTTAGCCTGCTTGTTACCCGTGTGATACGCGTGTCCGCTGACCGTCATATAGTAAAGGTGGAAGGGCTCGTCAGCCGTGATATAGGAAAGGCTGTTCACCGCAAGCTCGCGGTCGGACTTCGGCCACGCGGACGTGAACGTAGCCTCATTCCAGTTGCC
>JAZPZM010000081.1:0-4060 GCA_045544735.1 Eubacteriales bacterium | reverse complement strand
ATTCGCCGCAGGCGAAAATCCCGCCACTTTTGCAATGATATCCGTTCCTTACGGAACGGATGATATATCTTCGATATGATATCCACCTTCGGTGGATGATATATGCCTTGGCATATGAAGGAACGGATATTATATCACACTTGCGAAGCAAGTATATCATGCGGCGAAGCCGTATATCATACCGCGCCAGCGATATATCATTTTGGGATAGCTTAACCTCATAGCCAAACTGACGAAAATATCTTTTTGTCGGAAGCGGGAGTTCGAAAATCCCGCCACCGTTTTGATTTAAGTCAAGAATGCGGAATTCCTTCAACCTTATCGCTCGTTTTGATTGATTTCAAGCACATCGACAATACCAAGAGGCAAAGCGCGGGATGGGTGGGCCAAACGCCCAGCCATCCCGCTCAATTATTCATCGTCCGCAATCGGCATCAAGAAGATTTCTGCCATAAGGTACACGCCTAACTATGGTGTTTAGAAGTTTGATAACAACTTTTTATTATATATCGTCATCTTCGCCAATAAACCCCATATCAACTTGTTCCTTGAGCATTGACTTTAGATACTTTACATCTGTGTTCTTGTATTCCCAAACTTTTTCGCTACAAACGTAATGTTTGTTTGGCTTGTCATCGTCAATAACCTTCCCATCCGCAATTCTCACACTATAACCATCAACAAGCACTCCGGGTCTTACGTGCTTTTGCAATACATGCAGAAAGTTATCTTCTGTTGAGATAAAATGAATACGCACTTCCCATGAGTCCTGCGTTTTATATATGCCGCAATCCTTTGCTGTTCCGTGATCTAAAATTCGTTTATCTACATCGTCAAGCGAAAATCCAAAATGGTATTCATTCACAATAACTAAAGGCTTATGCTCCAGATTATAATCGAAAAGTTCGTCCATAGTCATATGAAACAACTGCGCTATTTGAGGTAGCGTGGTTATATCGGGATAACTCTCTTCATTTTCCCACTTGCTAACCGCAGCCTTACTTACACCGAGAATATTGGCAAGCTCTTCCTGTGTCAGATCACGTTCTCTTCTCTTCGATCTAATTCTATTGCCTATCTTTAGGTTTGACATATCAATAATCCCTCCAAAATGCTATTTGCTTCTGAACTGATTATATTATATCACAACACAGCTAAGATGTAAAGAGATGGTTGATTTACTTTATCAACTGTTGGTTATCTGAATTTGCTTTCATTGAAATGCTTTATGATCATCCGTAGCGGGATCGTCGATTATCGACTGCTTTTGATTGACTTCAAGCACATCGACAATACCAAGAGGCACAGCGCGGGGTAGTACGTTCCCATGCAGGCGTTGTACGCCCAGCTAAGCAGCTCAGAAAAACAATCCAGAGACAGCATCATATCCGAAAAGAAGAACAAACCGCTCGCCAGAGCGATCGTTTTGTTGACGACGTTTTTCTCGCGTATAAGGTTTCCGAGAGCTTTTCCGAACATCGTAGAGAGGATCAGAGTATAGATTATCGCCACAACGACCATTATCTTAGTGCCAAACGTAAACGACGGGCAGAACGCAAAAAACAAAATTCCCGTAAGAAACAGCGCGCCGCTGATTATATAATCAAGCTTTTGCATTTTTTGTATAAAACAATACGCCGCCACGAAGCAAATATGCCCGATAGCAAACATAGCCGCACCTACGATAAAATCGTATTCGATCAGTACGTCGCCGAGAAAGCCGAAAACAACTCCCCCTGCCATACCGATATAGAATTTCTTATTCTCTGCCCTGATTACCAAAGAATAAATAAGGTTAACGATTCCAAGCAAAGCGAACAGAGTGCTGCACACGCACTTAAGCGTAAAGTCAAAGCCGTTGCTTTGGTAAAAGTAGTTCAGCACAAAAAGAGCGGAAATAACAATGATATTGACAGCTAACAATAGCTTTTGTGTTTTCTTCATCAATTACCTCAAAAAAATATGCAATAACTTTTCGTGAAATTTGTTATTAAACGGCTGATAACGCATGGGCAGGTCTATCCACGTCTTTTTGTCTACGATGGATTTATAATGCGAGAAGGTGTCGAATCCCTCCTTGCCGTGATACGAGCCCATTCCGCTCTCACCCACGCCGCCAAAGCCCATCTCACTCGTGGCAAGGTGGATAACAACGTCGTTGATGCAACCGCCTCCGTATGAAAGCTCGGTGGTCACACGCTTTATATGCTTTTTATCGCTTGTAAACAGATAGAGTGCCAAGGGCTTATCCCTTGTTTTCAGCTCATCCACAATGGCGTCAAAATCGTCAAACGCAAGTATCGGCATAATAGGGCCAAAGATCTCCTCCCCCATAACCGCATCGCCGTACGTTACGTTATCCATCACGGTGGGGGCGATCCGGCAGGTATCGGGATTAGTGTTTCCGCCGATGACTACCTTCTCCTTATCTATCAAGCCGCAAAGACGCGCAAAATGCTTTTCATTGACGATCTTGCCGTAATATTCATTCGTAAGGGGATCTTCGCCGTACTGCTTTTTGATCTCTGCACAGACGGCTTTGACGAATTCATCCTTGACCGACCTCTCGCAAAGTATGTAGTCGGGAGCAACGCAGGTCTGACCGCAGTTAAGATATTTTCCGAACACGATGCGCTTTGCGGCAAGCTTTATATTTGCACTCGCGTCTACGATGCAAGGACTTTTTCCTCCAAGCTCCAGCACCGCGGGCGTAAGATGCTCTGCCGTGCGGCGAAGCACCTCTTTGCCTACCGACTGGCTTCCCGTGAAGAACACGAAATCAAATTTCTGATCAAGAAGCGCGGTGTTTTCCGCTCTGCCGCCCATAACTACCGCTACGTATTCGGGAGCAAAGCATTCACCAATGATCTTTTCTATGATCTTGCCCGTGGCAGGTGAATACGCGCTCGGCTTTAAAATAGCCGTATTACCCGCGGCGATGGCATTAGCCAAGGGATCAAGTGATAAAAGGAAGGGATAGTTCCACGGGCTCATAATAAGCGTGTTGCCGTAAGGCACGGGCTGCTTGTAGCTGTGCGAGTGGAAC
Organism: Eubacteriales bacterium; assembly: GCA_045544735.1. GTDB lineage: Bacteria > Bacillota > Clostridia > Oscillospirales > CAG-272 > CAG-390. The sequence continues at coordinate 1,014 of JAZPZM010000081.1, read as the reverse complement.
TGCGCCAGCGGCGTTGAAACCGTCTTTCTTTTTGCGAATTTCTTCGTATGCTTGATCATATAGGAAAGCTCGGTCAGCACCAAGCCGCTCTCGCACATAAAGCCTTCAAAATGGCTTTTACCGAGATCGCTCGTCAGCGCATCGTTGATCTCGTTCTGATATTTTTTTATCGTTTCATAAAGCTTACGAAGCTGCTCTATGCGGAATTTGACGGGGATGGTCGCTCCGCTTCTGTAATATGCTCGCTGTTTTTCAAGCAAGCTCTGTATTTCTTGGGTTGTCATTTGCTGCTTCTCCAATCTGCAAATTTGTAATAAAAGCCGCCAAAAACAAGCTTGGCAATAACTCTTCCCAAAGAGTTAGAATTATAACTATTGTAGTATATCACAAAGATGTTTAATCGTCAACAAGCATCCGTTTATTTTCATTTATAAAATAATAATTTATTATTGCAAATACTCAACGTTTGTGCTATAATATGCAAATGTGATTTCAAAAACAGAATCAAGTATAAAATGAAAAAATATCACTCTCATTACATCTTTACAAGCACGGTCATCAAGTCAAAAGCGCACGAAATACATAAGGGCAAAATGCCCCACGTTATAGAAGTGCCGCTGACCGTACGCAAAGGCTCGTTCGTAATCGACAAGGACATCCGCGACGTTCTTTGGCCCGCCTCCTGCACGTTGCTGTCAATAGAGAGAGGGCCGAACAAAACGAACAAGATAGGAATTGCCGAGGGGGATATCCTCACGGTACATTATACGACCTACGATCCCGCGGCAACCGCCACCGAATTTGAAGTTCTGGTGGGCGACCAAAGCGAAGAAATCGACAAGATCATGCGCCCGGAATAAGGTTAAGCGCTAATGACCAAAAAAGCAGACACCATAAATGGGCACGCGCGATAACGAAGTTTTTCCTAAAGTTGTCGGTGCGTGCCCATTTATCGTGTCTGGTTTTTTGATTGGGGTCGGCGCGCCGCCTCCAAATCGCCTCCTCCTGTTGATT
>JAZPZM010000080.1:0-4238 GCA_045544735.1 Eubacteriales bacterium | reverse complement strand
ACGGCGGCATCGACCATCAGCACTACAACTCCACGAGATACCACGGCATCAACCTCCACGCGTTCTTCACCAAAGGAACGGTTGAGTTCAGACTGTTCAACGGCACCACCCACGCAGGCAAGATCAAAGCGTATATTCAGTTCTGCTTGGCAATGAGCGCATGGGCAATCGACGCAGAGGACAATATGTACTACAAGTCCTGCGCCTCCTACACCAAGGAGCAGAAGGGTCAGCTGATGCTCGGTGTACTCACACGCCGCTTGAAAATGACCGGCCCCGAGTTCAAGACGGCAAGACTCCACCTCACAAGCGCGTTTGCGAACGCGACCGAGGAAGCCGCATAAGCAAGTTACAGTCAAGTAAGAAATCCCTTGTAAATCAAGCAATTTGTTGACCTCAACGGAATGGTCAGCAAGTTACCGTCAAGTAAAGCTGTCCTATCGGCTACACGGGGAGAAAGGTAAAACAGATGAACACCACAGGAGCAAAGAAAGTAAAGAACGAGAACGGACAATACATCACAGGCGAATACAATTATCGAGGCTTCCGCTTGTCGAACGACAACGGAACGTGGAAGGTCTATAAGCTCACCGAGGACGGAGAGCCGTACGGCGACGTCGTTCTGACCGCTTCTCACAAGGTCTGCGCTATTATCGAGGTTGACAAGCTCTTGACCGTCAAGCGTTACTATATCGCCTACGGTAGCAACATCAACACAACGCAGATGGCGCACCGCTGTCCCACGGCTGTCGTGGAAGGCACATCCACCGTCCCCGGCTACGAGCTCGTGTTCAAAGGATCACCCTCTTACGCCGTCGCTACCATAGAGAAGAAAGAGGGCGCGAGCGTTCCCGTCCTCGTGTGGAGCATTAAACCCTCGGATGAGAGGGCGCTTGACCGCTACGAAGGTTTCCCGCACCTCTACATAAAGCAGGACTTCCAAATCGAGCTGAACGGCGAAACGATAACCGCTATGGCGTATGTTATGACCGAGGGCAGACCTCTCGGACAACCTGGCGCCGCGTACCTCACGACCATCTTGGAGGGTTACAAGGAATTCGGCTTTGAGAAAAAGCCACTCTTCAATGCAGCTGTCGCACTCAGAGCATCAAGGCAAGCAACGTCGCGCTTCGACCCCTGCCCCCGTTGCGGTAAAGACTCAATGCGAAAAGAAAAGCTCACCTACAACGCGTGGAGCAGACGAGCTGATATTTATGTGTGCGAAAACTGCGGAATGGCAGAAGCTTTAAGGGACGCCACGCACACCCCCGATGATATAAACGAGTGGAGCATGTTCTGTTGAATAGAACACCCTCGCAGAGCCCCGAAAAACGCGTTGCAACACGCGAGAGGGACGAGCGAACACAGATAACGGCATAAAAGAAAAAATCCCCTTGACGAGCGTTGTGCTTGCCAAGGGGATTTCTTTAATATGAGGTTACTTTGTATCGGTTGAGCCGCCTGTGTCGGTAGGTGCAGTAGGTGTAGTGTTTACCTTCGACAGATCCTCGCCGTTCTCGGCTGCTTTAAGCAACTGCTTGAATACCTGATTGGTACCTGTTGCCGCGAGTCCGGACACAGCTCCCGAGATAATTGCCGCGGTAAGCGTTGCCGCGCCAATGAATTCGGGAAAGATGAAGAACATCGCCGCCGCGAGAAGTGCGCCGAGGATGCAGGAGATCAACGGATAGAATTTGCTGTTGATCTTGGTGGTCTTGATCGCGGTGATTGCAATGTAGCAAATAACCACGATTACGGGAATTGCTGAATAGTTCAACATTTGGGGTTACCTCTTTTCTTTTTTGGTATTTATAATCAGCGTTGCGCACCCGCTAATTATCATTTGGTTTCGTGTTCTACGATGGTGAGCTTGTTCATTGCCGGCTGAACTTCGGAATGCATATATCCGTCGCCGCCGTTCTCTTCATATTCTTTGAAAAGATCCCAAAAAGCATCGTTTTCCATCCTCGACCACGATTGCGTGGGATTAGTTTCGGGATTGGTGTAATACCTGTAATTCTGCAAGAGCCTGTCGCGGATCTTATTTCGCTCACGGCGCTTGGTGTCCTCTTCCATTTTTTCAATGCGCTTGGTGAGTGCCTGGATATCCTTTCTGACCGCGCAGTTTTCGTCTTCAAGCTCGTGTTGGATCTGAATACTTTGCTTGCGGTATTCGGGATATTTCCGTACGGCCGTTAAAGCCTCCTGCAACTGTTCATCGCGGAGCTTATCCGCGTCGTGTTTGGCAATAAGATAGTCCTTGACCTTGCGATAGCATAAGATAAGGAATACTATTGCCGCTATAAAAATAGCAACATCAAGAACTGTGATGTTGCCAAAAGCATCAATGAATGACTGCCAAGTTATCAACTCTGCACCTCCGATATTGTATTGTCGCGTCCTTTGCAATAAAAAAGCCGCGGTTTTCACCGTGGCTCTAACGCCCGATCAGATGTCGGGGCGTGATATTGAATTTTCTTCGGCATAGTGCCGAACCAACACAAAATCGTCCAGCACTTTATTCCGTAGGGCATCACAATCGCAATGCTTCATAAGTCCAAGATAGCTTGTTATGACGTCAAGAGCATAATCGAGTGAGATTTCTCCCGTTGAGTAATGGTCCATAACGTACCGCAAGTGTTGCTTCATATGAAGCGAGGTTGATTTGCGGAGTTGGAGCTTGTGCGGCCAAATGCGCCGTCCGACGAATTCAACGCCCTCGTCGTATGGCATAACCGCTGTTTTTGAATTGAGATTGAGTCCAAGCCTTTCGTATAGAAAGTCCTCAACTCTGCCGTGAACTTCGTGCGCCTGCTCCTTGCTTGGAACGAGCACAATCATATCGTCCATATTACGTATGTAGTACGGAACGCGAAGCTCGCGCTTTATGTAGTGATCTAACGGAGTTAAGACCACATTGCCGGTCATTTGTGAAATCAAGCTGCCGACCTGCATTCCTATCCCTGCTATTCGCTCACAGTCCGTAACGTCGTTTGCATCGAGAGGGAGACCGAACGCCCGACCGTCGCACCGTATTGCCTTATCTAAAAACCACATCATATCGGGGTCGTTCAAAGGCTTGCCAAGATACTCCAACTGCACCTCATACGGAACGCGGAAAAAGAACTTTTTTACATCGAGCTTCAAGAGCCACCACTTTTCGCCTGAGTGACGAATGAGCTGCATCCAATACTGAAGCTGTTTGGCAGCCTTGATAGATCCGCGCCCCTCAATAGAGCCGTAGCTATGCTCGTAAAAGGACTTGGTGTAGATGGGCCACAGTACATTGTGAGCGGCACAGTTTACCACGCGATTTTTGAACGGCATAACGGTTATTATGCGTTTCTTCGGGTAGTATTCGATGAACTCACGCAGACCGTCTACGGAGTAGGTTTTCCATATCAGATGGTTTTGTGCGTTGATTAGATTTTCCTCAAGATTTGCTGTATATTCAAGCACATCATTCTTGTACCGTTTGTTCTTCCGGGCAAGAAGATAACCGCCATACAAATTTTCAAAATCAATAAATCTTTCAAAAACGTGCTCGTGCTTTTCCATATACAACTCCTCCGAGGGTTGCGCTTTACAGCCAAAGCGGTATACGCAACTATCTATTTTTCTCTCACGCACTCAATGCGCAAGCGAAGAAACAAATCCCTTTATACCCCTGTGCTGATTGCATCCCATTAGGCGTACAATATCTGACTTGTGGGGGTGAAGCGGCACGGAAGCCGATGTTCGTGTTCGTGTTCGACCGACCATTGTTGCCGTTGACGTAGAAAACGCCCGCGTTGGACGAGTTGTTCCAGTTGCCACCGCAGTTGAAAGACCGTGACGATTTGTTCCTTATGTCTTGGAGTCGCTGTGGACGGTTTTCAGCCACCCTCCCAACATCTTGCCGATTTCCACAACCTTTTCGCTCCACACCTCATATTTTTTGAGAGGGAGAAAACCGAGATTGTGAGATAAGCGCAGGTACGCTTTGAGCTTCATTATCTCTACATCGAGGTCTTGGAGAGTAGATTTTTTGTAATACTTCTTCTGAGCCTCGATACACCGTTCAAGCATTACGTCCATACAACGCTTGATGTCGGTTGCGAGAGCGAATTTCTCTGATTTTGGGAATTGGGCGAGCGCGAGATATCCATACTCCATCATATCAAATATCTTTTGGAGTAGCTTCAATTCTTCTGCCATACCCGATCCTCCCGAAAACTTGCGCTCCTTGCTATTATAGC
>JAZPZM010000079.1:0-11263 GCA_045544735.1 Eubacteriales bacterium | reverse complement strand
ACATGGCTACGATCCGACTTTATCGAAGCGGGCAGGGGGAGCTTATCCTTGATAATTTTAACAGCCTCGCGGTCGTCGCCCATAGCGATAGCCTTAACGTAGCCCTGACAATCCGTTCCCGCGGGGCAGTTAAGGGAGCAGGGGCCCTTGCAATCGCCCTCGTGGTCGCTCATCAGAAGCTCAAACGCAACCTGACGCGCCGCTTTTACGCGGGGCGTTTCGGTGGAAAGCACCCAACCGTCAGCCGCGACGGTGGAGCAAGCGCGCATGAGCTTGGGAAGTCCCTCGCCCTCAACGAGACAAACGCCGCAAGCGCCGTAACGCTTTACGCTCTCGTGGTGGCAAAGGGTGGGTATCTCAACGCCGCCCGCGCGGGCAAGGTCAAGGATGGTGCTGCCCTTTTCTCCGACGCATTCAACGCCGTTTACAGTAATTTTTATCATATCCATTTTAATACACCCCCGAAATCACTTTACTTTGACCGCGCCAAAGCGGCAAACGCTCTTGCACTGTCCGCACTTTATGCACTTATCGGCGTCGATGCTGTGGGGCTTTTTGACCTCGCCCGAAATCGCGCCCGCGGGGCATTTCTTCGAGCAGAGCGTACAGCCGCGGCAAGCGTCGGCATCAATATAGTAGGTAACGAGGTCGGCGCACTCGCAGGTGGGGCATCTCTTTTCAATAATATGCGCCTCGTACTCGTCGCGGAAATATCTGATGGTGGAAAGAACGGGGTTGGGCGCAGTCTGTCCAAGACCGCAAAGCGCGCCGTCCTTGATAGCGCGGCAAAGCTCCTCAAGAAGCTCGATGTCGCCCTCTTTGCCCTCGCCCTTGGTAATGCGGGTGAGAATTTCAAGCATACGCTTTGTTCCTATGCGGCAGTGAACGCACTTTCCGCAGGACTCCTTGGCGGTAAAGTCAAGGAAGAACTTTGCCATACCGACCATACAAGTACCCTCGTCCATAACGACCATACCGCCAGAGCCCATGATCGCGCCCGTTGCGGCAAGTGCCTTGTAGTCGATAACGGTGTCGAATTTATCCTTGGGGATACAGCCGCCCGAAGGGCCGCCAAGCTGAACGGCCTTGCACTCGCGGTCGCCGCGAATGCCGCCGCCGATGTCGTAGATAACGTCGCGGATGGTCATTCCCATAGGAACTTCAACGAGTCCGCCGCGCTTTATCTTACCCGTCAGGGCAAATACCTTCGTACCCTTGCTGCCCTCCGTTCCCATAGCGGAGAACGCCGCGCCGCCGTTGTTGATTATCCAAGCGACGTTTGCAAAGGTCTCTACGTTGTTTATGTTGGAGGGCTCGTCGTTGTAGCCCTTCTGTGCGGGGAAGGGGGGCTTGAGTCGCGGCATACCGCGTTTGCCCTCAAGAGATTCGATGAGTGCGGTCTCCTCGCCGCAAACGAATGCGCCCGCGCCCGCCTTTATGCGCATCTCACAGCTAAAGGAGCTGCCGAGAATGTTCTGACCGAGGTATCCCGCCTTTTTCGCCTCTGCAATAGCGTCGGTAAGGCGCACGATGGCAAGGGGGTACTCGGCGCGGACGTAAACCACCGCCTCCTTTGCGCCGATGGCGTAAGCACCGATGAGCATACCTTCGATAAGGCTGTGCGGGTCGCTCTCGATAACGGCTCTGTCCATAAACGCACCGGGATCGCCCTCGTCGGCGTTACAGATGAGGTATTTCACGTCGGAAACGGACTGACGCGCGGCGTTCCACTTGAACCAAGTGGGGAAGCCTGCTCCGCCTCTGCCCGCAAGTCCCGATATCTTTATTTCCTCGATGACAGCTTCGGGGGTCATCGAAAGCACCTTTTTGAGCGCGGCGTAGCCGTCGCGGCTCTTGTAATCGTCAAGGCTCGTCGGGTCGATAACTCCGCAGTTGCGAAGCGCGATGCGAGTCTGCTTTTCGAGGAAGGAAGCGTCCTCGGCGGTAATCGTTATGTAGTCAAGCGCAGAAAGGTCACCGCACTTTACAGCGTCGGCAATAGCCTTTGCATCCTCTGCCTTTACCTTTACGAGACGGCGCAGGAGCGTTTTGTCCTCGTAGATATCAACTATCGGCTCAAGGAAGCACATACCGATACAGCCCGTGATAGAGGGGGTAGCACCCTCGGCTACGAGAGCCTCAAATACCTTATGCGCACCTGCGGCGATACCGCAGCTGCCTTCACCAACGGTTATTCTCATTTGGTAGCCTCCTCTCTGAGCTTTTGAAGCACGGAAATTGCTTTTTCGGGGGTGAGGCTTCCGTAGGTCTCACCGTTTATCATCATAACGGGCGAAAGGCTGCAGCAGCCGAGGCACGCAACGTCCTTAAGGGTAAAGAGTCCGTCTGCGGTGGTCTCGCCGTCCTTGATTCCAAGATGCTCACAAATAGCGGTCTCTATCTTCTCCGAGCCGTTAACGTGGCACGCAGTACCCTGACAGAGCATAATGAGGTACTTGCCGACGGGCTGAAGGCGGAACTGCGTATAGAACGTAGCAACGCCCATTACCTCGGCGGGAGTAGTTCCAACGCTCTCGGCTATGTGATATATAACGTCGGTAGGCAGGTATCCGTAGATGTCCTGCGCCTTTTGCAGAATGGTGATAAGGCTGCCCTTGACCGAGGCGTACTCGTCAAGAACGTCCTTGAGCAGCGAAAGGTCGCTTTTTGCACAGTTGCAATTGCACATTTTTTGTTCCCCTTTTATGTAGAGATTATTTAAGGTTTCCTTTTATTTTATAACAAACGCGCGCGTTTGTCAATACAATACGATAATTGGAAGAATTATTCTTGCTTCTCGGCGTATTTTGCGGCGAAAAGATAGGAAAAAGCGCAGGAATCGTCGCTTGCGACGAAAGATACGCCGCCGCGCAAGCTGTTGTGAAGCTCAAATCTGCCGCCGAGTCCTTCCTCGGTGTAGCCGATAGCGCCGCAAAGCGCCATTCGGGGCGAGAGGGCGGATGTGTAGCCGTCGGGCAGAGCGTCAAGCAATTTTTCAGCCACGCCGTAGCTGTTTTTCGAGCCGCCGCAGATAAGGTGGTCTGCTCCCGCCGTGAGTGCGGCGTTAAGCACGGCGGCGGTTGACGCCGATGCGTCGGGCGTGGGCGTTCCGCGCGCGGAAAGTGCCGCCGCGGTGCGCGAGAGTCCTTCGGGCGCGTCGGGAAATACGGTAAGAAGCGGGAATTTCTTTCCCGTGGAGCTTTTCCAGAACGGCGTAAGCTCCGTTATTGCGGCAACTACGCCGTCCGTGGCGTCATCCTCTCCGTTTGACGAGGCAATTATCGCCGTCAGCGGCTCGCCGCCCTCGTGGCAGACGGTGTAAACGCCGTCGCCGCCGCCGATGCAGTTCTTCATCGAGGAAATGACCTCGCAAAGCATCACGTCGGGCAAAGCCTCGCTTTCCGAAAGGGTGAATATAAACGAAGCGGAGCGAAGCGCAAGCGTGTCGCTTATCGCCTTCCACGCCGAAGCAAGCTCCGCGCGGCTCGTCGCGCCGCAGTCAAGGTCGCCGTTGAAAACGACGAGGTCGGCGTTTGCCGCATCCACGAGAGTGGAGATAGCGTTCATCGTGTGAGTGTCGGTGTTCGGCGCGGACAGACATATAACGGAAAAATCCTTGTCCGCGACGGTAAGGGTGCGTTGAAGCTCCGCGCCGTCGCCGCGAAGGACTGCCGTTTTCTCACAGTTCTCGGCAAAGGTCGGGCTTTCTCCCGCCACTACGCACTCCGAAAGCGCGTCTGCGGCGGCAAGTGCGCCGCTTGTCGACAAAAACTTTGCAACGGCGGTGCTTTCGTCCGCAAGGCTTACGGAGTAGCCGTCAATTCCAAGCTCGGAGTAAAGCCCAAAGCGGTATGCGGGGGATGTGTCCTCACTTCCGAAAATAAGAGTCAGGGCGCAATCCTTTTGTTCCTCGTCGGGTGAAACGAGGGAGATATCCGCCGAGTCGCCAAGCTTTTTTTCAAGCGCGGACACAAGTTGCTCCTCTGCCACGCTCATAAAGGCGGGCGCGGCTACCACCTGCACGATGGGCGGTGGCGGCGCTTCGGGCGTCGGCGCTTCGGGCGGCGGCTCGTCCTCGGTGACGAACGACAAAGAGATAAGCAATACGAGGACGGGGATAGCCAGAGCGAGAATAACGAGTGCCGTAAGGACTGCAAATCTCTTTTTGTCCTTACTTATCGAAGCAAGTGTTCTTTTAAGAGCGTTCAAGCTATCCCTCCTTTCATTTATCGGTTCAGACTTACTATCAGTTTAATGGGTATCTCACCCTCCGGTCCTTCGACCACGTCGCCCGCGCGCTCGGACTGCCAAAGGACGGTGCCGTCGGGCTCGGTGGATACGGAGTAGGTGATGCTTGAGACGATAAATCCGCTCTCCTCAAGCAGTGCCTTGGCGGCGTTAACGTGCATTCCCTCGACGTTTGGCACGGTCGCGCTGACCGTGGGCGGAACGAATTCAGGGCCGCCGCTGACTACGAGGTCGACCACGCTTTCGGGTGCGCCCGATGTCATATACTCGCCTGCCTCGGGGGATTGCTCAAGCACCGTTCCCTCGGGAAGGTCGCTCTTGCGGTAGGTTATCTTGCCCACGGTAAGTCCCATCGAGGTTATGCCGCTTTGCGCGGACGAGAGGGGAAGTCCCTTTAGCGAGGGCAGACGGACGGGCGGGGTGACGTAGCTCGGACCGCCGCTGACGGTGACGTTCACAGCCACGGTGGATGCGCTAAAGCCGTCCTCGGTCGGTGATTGCCTGATGACCTCGCCCACGGGCGAATTGCTTGCAACGGTGGACACGAACACGGTAAGTCCGAGGTTTTTAAGGAGCGTTGTCGCGTCGGACTCGCTCATTCCCACGACGTTCGGATAATATCGCGTTTCGAAGTCAGCGCCCGCGCTTATTACGAAGTTTACGGCGGTCATATTGGCGTAAACGGGCGTTCCCGCCGCGGGGGAGAAGGTTATTACCGTTCCCGCAGGGAGCGTGGAGCGCGTGTAGATCACGTCGCCAAGCAAGAGCTTGTTTTCCTTTAGCGCACGCTTTGCCATTTTTTCGGAAAGACCGAAGAAGTTCGGCACGATATTTACCGTCGACGGCGTGCCGTTGCTTATATATATCTTGACGGTGCTTCCGACCTCAAGCTTTGAGCCTGCGGCGGGCTCGGTCATAAAGACGAAGCCTGCGGGCATTGCGGAGTTGTCGGAGAATATCTTTTCAACGATAAAGTTCTGTCCGCGAAGCTGGGTATACGCATCGCGCCAATCCATTATGGTGTAGTCGCTAAGCGTTACCATTTCCGGTCCGAGGCTCACCTTTAGCGTGACGGAGCAGGGGACTTTGCGGTTTGCGCCGCCCGACGGCTCTTGCGAGATTATAGTTCCCGCCGCCGCGGTGGGCGAATGGACGTACTCGACGGTGACGGTAAAGTCCTCGTTAAAGCCAAGCTCCGCGTCGGAGGTATATTCAAGCCCCTCGACCGTGGGAACTTCGATACTGCGCGTGGAAACGCCGCCCGTCAGATTGTTGATTATATAAAACAGCGAGATGATGGTTGCAAAGAACATAGCCACGGCAACGCCGAGTATTACGGGGAACGTGGCGGTGCTTGGGCGATTTTCCTTAAGATTTTTCTCGGAGCGTTTTTTCCTTGCCACCTTTTTGGGTGTCAGCGCCTCTGCGGTGGGGTGCAGACGGATGCGGCGAAGCTCGCGCAGCATATCCAGCGCACTCTCGTAGCGTTTTTGGGGTTTTTTCTCCATAGCGGAGAGTATTATCGTTTCAAGTCCGCGCGAAATCTTCTTGTCGATGCGGCGCGGCGGCACGGGCTTGTCGTGGATCTGCATCATCACGACGCTGACGGGGCGTTCGTCGTCAAACGGGAGCTTGCCCGTTGCCATTTCGTACATCAGCACACCCACGGAGTAAAGGTCGGCGCGCGTGTCGTAGGGCTTGCCCTCGGCTTGTTCGGGGCTGATGTAGTAGACAGTTCCTATCGCCTCGCCCGTCATCACGGTGTCGACCTCCGGCAGCTTTGCTATGCCGAAGTCCATCACCTTAACGAAGCCGTCCTTAAGGAGCATAATGTTTTGCGGCTTGATATCGCGGTGGATTATGCCGCAGGAATGCGCGTGATTGAGCGCGGCGAGTATCTGCTCGGATATCGAGGAGACCTCGGCAAAGGACAGCTTTCCGCGCTTGTCCATATACGCGCGAAGCGACACGCCCTCGACGTATTCCATAACGAGATATTTCAACTCGCCGTCAAGGCTGATATCGTGTATGCCCACGACGTTGGGGTGCGACAGCATGGATACCGCCTGCGCCTCGCTCTTGAAGCGGTCAACGGCATCGCTGTCGTTTGCGTACTCGTCGCGAAGCATTTTTATAGCCACTCGGATGTTTTTTTCAACGTCCTTGGCAAGCAATACCGCCGCCATTCCGCCGATTCCGAGGCATTTTTCTATCTGATACTTGCCGTCAAGCAGAGTACCGACGTATTTTTCATAGCAGTTGATATTTTTTTCCATATCTTCTCACAATAAAGTTTATTAAAGCTCTACAAGGAGAACGGTGATATTGTCCGGACCGCCCGCGGCGTTTGCCGCCTTAACGAGCGCGTCCGCCTTCTGATCAAGGGCGCGCGGCGTGTTCATCATAGCAAAAATGCTCTGCTCGCCCACACAGCCCGTAAGTCCGTCGGTGCAAAGCAGGAAATAACGCTTTTGCACGTCGGGCAAGTAAAGGGGAACGGAATAAACGTCAGCCTTTACGGTATCTTCTGCGCCGACCGCGCGCGTTATGACGTTGCGCACGGGCGAGGTCTTGGCTTGCTCGTATGTAAGCTTGCCTATGTCAATGAGGTGCTGAACGTAGGAGTGGTCCTTCGTGACCTGCATTATCTCCTTGTTCGTTACGTCGTAAAGTCGGCTGTCGCCCACGTTCAAGCAAAACGCGCCAACGTCCTCTACGATGAGGAGCGCCACGAGCGTCGTTCCCATACCGTCAAGGCTGCCGCTCTCGTTTTCGTCAGCCACGCGAAGCACCTCGGCGTTTGCGGCGTTGAGTGCCGCCGTCAGAGCGTACTTTATCGAGGCGGGTGTGAGATTTTGCTGCTCGTCGGGGTAATCGGGCAGGATGTTGTCGCGGATAGCGTACGCAAAGGTATCCATAGCGATATTGGCGGCAAGTGCGCCGCCCGCCGCGCCGCCCATTCCGTCGCAAACGATGCAAAGGGTAATACCCGGGCGAAGCTCAAATATTCCGTAGCAATCCTGATTTTCGTGTCGAACCGAGCCGACGTCTGTTTTTCCGTAAAATTTCATATTATTACCTTTTTATTATAAAAAGATTTATTTGCTTTCTGCCGCGGCGCGTCTTAGCTGACCGCAGGATGCGTTTATATCCGGGCCGAGCGTGCGGCGCACCGTCGCGCGGACTCCGCGCCTTTCAAGCTCCGCCGAAAACGCCTTTATCGCGGCGGCGTCGGGGGGCATAAGTCCCGTTTCCTTTACGGGATTTACGGGAATTAAGTTGACGTGAATGGGGAAGGACTCTCCGCGGCGAAGCGAGGAATTAAGCAGCGCGGCGAGCGCCGCCGCGTCCTCGACGGACGAATTTTGCCCCTTTATCAGCGTGTATTCAAATGATATCCTGCGCCCCGTCGCGCGGTAATATTCAAGGCACGCCGAAAGCACCTCGCTAATATTCCAGCGGCGGTTTACGGGCATTATCGCGCTTCGCACCTCGTCGCTGTGCGCGTGGAGCGAAAGTGAGAGCGTTATGGGAAGCTCCTCGCGCGCGAGTGCGCGTATTCCGTCCGCGTGACCGCAGGTGGAAAGGGAAATGTGCCTGTAGCCTATGCAGATGCCGCGGCTGTCGTTTACTATGTTTAAGAATTTCAGCACGTTTTGGTAGTTGTCAAGCGGCTCGCCGATGCCCATCATAACTATGTTATCCACGCGCTCGTGCGTGTCGCGCGCGGCGGTTATTATCTGCGAGAGTATCTCGCCTGCGCTGAGGTCGCGCACCTTGCCGCCGATGGTGGATGCGCAAAAGGTACAGCCCATTCTGCAACCGACCTGCGAGGAAACGCAAACGGTGTTGCCGTGCTTGTAGCGCATCAGCACCGTTTCAATGCAGTTGCCGTCCGAAAGGCGAAGCAGGTATTTTACCGTGCCGTCAACGGCGGAAACGTATTTTTGCGCAATTTCGGGGAAGTAGCACGTCGCGACGGCGGCGAGCTTCTGCGCCACCTTTTTGCCGACGTTGGTTATCTCGTGCGGCAAAAGCCCGCGGTGAAGCCCCGAAAAGAGCTGTGCCGTGCGATATTTCGGCTCGCCCACGGACAAAACAAGCTCCTCAAGCTCCTCGTAGGTGAGGGAAAGCAAGTCGATATTCTGTTTTGCGTTGACTGCCTCTGACATTTTTTTACCTTATATATATGAATTTATTTTCGGCGCAGCTTTGCGATGAAAAAGCCGTCGGTCGCGTCGCGTTCGGGCGAGAGAGTGAGCATTCCGTCCGAGGAGATAGAGCCGACCGTGAACGGTTCAAGGGCAAAATCTGCGTTCTTTGCAAGGAAATTTTCCACCACCGCCTCGTTTTCGTCACTAAAAAGCGTGCAGGTGGAGTAAACGAGCGTGCCGCCACGCTTTACGGCGCGGCTTGACGCTTCAAGTATCGCGCTTTGCAGCGCGGGAAGCTCTGCGGCGCGTTCAAGCGAGTGGTAGCGGATCTCAGGCTTCTTTGCGATAACGCCAAAGCCCGAGCAGGGAACGTCGCACAGAACTCGGTCAAAGCTCTCGTCAAGTGCCGCGTCGGGAACGGACGAATCGCGCTCGCGCGCACTGATTATGTTAATTCCGAGCCGCGCGGCGGACGTTTCGATAAGCGAAAGCTTGGAGGCGTGCTTGTCGCAGGCAAGTATCTCGCCCGCGTTTTTCATACGCATTGCGGCGCTGAACGCCTTCGTTCCCGGACAGGAGCAAGCGTCAAGCACTCTGTCGCCCTCGCGCGGGTCGAGCGCGGCGATGCATATCTGCGATGCCTCGTCCTGAACGTACGCATCTCCTCGGAATATCGCGTCTGGCAAGCCTTGCGCCGCGTCCAGCCGCACGCCGTAGGGGGCGTTTGCGGTGGGGTGCGCCGATATGCCGTCAGCCGCAAGCCGCTCGATAAGAGCGTCGCGGCTCGTGCGCAAGAGGTTTGCGTGCAAGGTTATGGGAGGCGGACAAAGGAAAGCGGCGAATATCGCCTCGGTCCTCTCGTCCGAGAAGTTTTCAAGGAATTTTCGGCAAAGCTCGCGCGGAACGGAGTACTTTACCGACAGATATTTTACCTTGCCGTCCTTTTTTTCGGGTAGCGCGGGCATACCGTCGCGCAAAAGCTTGCGCAAAATGGCGTTTACAAAGCCCTTGCCCGATTTTTTGGCAAGCTCCACCGTTTCGTTGACGGCGGCGTGGGGCGGTATTTTTTCAAGGTAATAGAGCTGATACACACCGAGGCGCAATATGTTCAGCACGTCGGTGTCAAGGCGCGACGTGGGGCGCGCGGCGGTGGCGGCGATGACGTAGTCAAGCGTTATGCGGCGCTCGGTAACGCCGAAAACGAGCCGCGAGAGCAGAGCCTTGTCCGCGCCGTCGATATTGTGTTTTTTTATGGCGGCGTCAAGCAGGATAGCGGAGTATCCCTCGCCCTCGTCTGCGCCGAGGCGCATTAGAATGTCAAGGGCGACGCGGCGGACGGGGTAGGACATAGTTGCTCCTTTGGAAAACGCTTCGCGTTTTTAATGAATAGTGAAAAGTGAATAATGAATAATGAATAATTTAGGTGGCTTTTTGCGTAGCAAAAAGCGTTTGCATTGAAAGCGGAACAGCGCACTATCCTGCGTCATTCCGAAGTTCTGACGAGCTGCTTCGAGTCAGAACGAGCGAATCTCGCCGTGTTTCCGCAGAAAAACGGCGCTTGATGTTAGCACTGTCCGCTACGCAAACGATAAAAGCCATAGCACAAGGCGAGAGTCCGAAAAGGGCGAGTGGGGTGCTAACATAGGGCGCAAAAATACTGCGGTATTTTTGCGAGATCCACTTGCCGCGTCGCAGAACATTGCGCCGCGTCTGCGGGATGACGCAGGGGAAAACGCTTCGCGTTTTTAATGAATAGTGAAAAGTGAATAATGAATAATGAATAATTTAGGTAGCTTTTTGCGTAGCAAAAAGCTTCCTTAATATTTTGCGAAAGCAAAATATTTCACATTTCGCGTAGCGAAATATTTCATCCGACGAAGTCGGATTTCATCCATTCCCAAAGGAATGGATTTCATTTAAAACGCGGTAGCGTTTTATCTCCTTCTGTTTCCTGCGATTATGATAAGGCGGAGAATTTGAAGCAGAGAGACGGCAAGTGCGGCGACGTACGTCATCGCGGCGGCGCGGAGAACGCGGCGCGCGCCGTCAAGCTCCTCGTCCGTAAAGCGCCCCGACGCCGTCAGCGCCTGCATCGCGCGGCGCGATGCGTTGAATTCAACGGGCAAGGTAACGAGCTGAAAGAGCGCAGCCACCGAAAACGCGATTATTCCGCCGTACATCATAGCCGTTCCGACGGGAGAGGGTGAGTAGCTGTACATCGACACGAAAAGTCCGATGAGGAATAGGGGGAGCGCCGCGCCCGACGCGATATTGCAAACGGGCAGTATTGCCATTCGTATCTTTATCGGCGCGTAATTCTTCGCGTATTGCAACGCGTGTCCCGCCTCGTGCGCGGCAACGCCCACGGCGGCGGCTGTGCGCGCCGAATAAACGGGAGTTGAAAGGCTGATGGAATTTGAGCGCGGGTCATAGTGGTCGGTAAGCTCGCCCGATATCGCGCCGACGGGTACGTTTGTAGCACCGCCCGAACGCAATACAATCTCGGCGGCTTCCTTGCCGCTGACACCGCTTAGGGTGTTCATTTTAGAGTATTTTTTGAAGGTTGAATTGACCGATATCTGCGCCCATACCGATATTACAAGTCCGATTAAAACAAGGATATAGGTGGGGTCAAAGTAGTAGAAAAATGGCAAGATAAACTCCTTTGGAAAACGGCGTTGCCGTTTTTAATGAATAATGAATGATGAATAATGAATAATGGAAAGTTGTACAATAAAAATGGACAAAAAGAAGAGTTAATGATATAATTAACTTGAAAGAGGTGAGTCCATGAAAAGAACGTACAGCAAGGAATTCAAGATCAAAGCGTGTGAGCTCGTAATCAAGGACAATATAGCGGT
>JAZPZM010000078.1:0-19861 GCA_045544735.1 Eubacteriales bacterium | reverse complement strand
TATTACGTTAACCCCACGGGCAGATTCGTTATCGGCGGTCCTATGGGTGATAGCGGACTTACGGGCAGAAAGATAATCGTTGATACATACGGCGGATACGCCCGTCACGGCGGCGGTGCTTTTTCAGGCAAGGACCCGACGCAGGTAGACCGTTCTGCCGCATACGCCGCAAGATATCTTGCAAAGAACGTAGTAGCCGCAGGACTTGCCGCAAAGTGCGAGATACAGCTTGCATACGCTATCGGCGTGGCACGTCCCGTGTCCGTGCTGGTTGACACGTTTGGTACTGCCAAGGTCTCGGTGGACGCTATTGCGAACGCGCTTGACGAGCTGTTCGATCTGCGCCCCGCGGCAATTATCGCGCGCTTTGCGCTTCGCCGCCCCATCTACTGCGACCTTGCCGCTTACGGTCATATGGGCAGAGAGGATCTTGACATCCCGTGGGAAAAGACCGATCTTGCTGACGCTCTGCGTGCAAAAGTGCTTTAATTTTTGACCTGCTTCGCGCTCCCGTGCATATAATGTTACGGGAGGGCGAGAGATGGTTTTTGTTGAAATATTGGTTTCGGTGCTTGCCGCCTTTGGCGTGTTCTGTCTTTTCAAGCTGATAGCAGAGGAATGGCTTATTCCCGACGATCAGCTTCCGCCGCAATGTATCTGTCTTAAGGGCGACGAGAGTGACGAGGAGATAAGGGCGCTTTTTGATGCCGCCCTCGCATCGTGGACTCGCCGCGCACACGGCGAGGTCATCGTGTATTTCGAGCGTGGCGGTGCGCCAAAAAAGGAAAGAATTGAAGCTATCCTGCAAGGGCGGGCGGTGCTCGTTTCTTGCATTGAAAATACCGCGCGAGAGGAGGGACGCGAGGATGAATAACGATAAAAAGCTTTTTTCGGATAAAACGGCTTCGCGCCCCGCTTCGAGCGGGGCTCGACCTCTATCGGAGCAAAAAACGTCCGACCGCGAGCTGTGCGGTCAGGTGGAAACGGTGCTTTACCGCAACGACGATAACGGTTACATAGTTTGCATAGTCGTTACCGAGGACGGAAGCCTTGTGAACACCGTGGGCATAATGCCCGATATAAACGACGGAGACAAGCTCTCCGCCTTTGGAAAATGGGAAAACAACGCACGCTACGGAAAGCAGTTCCGCGTGCTTGAATATACGGTGGAGCTTCCCACCGAAAACGCGGATATCGAAAGGTATCTTTCATCGGGCGCTATAAAGGGAATAGGAGTAAAAACGGCGCGTAAGATCGTCGCGGAGTTTGGTGACGATACCGTCGACGTTATCGAAAACCACCCCGATTGGCTTGCGCAGATATCGGGGATAACTCACAAAAGAGCGCAGGAAATATCCGAGGAGTTCAAGTCGAAGTCCGACCTTCGCGCAACCGTCACGTTCTTCAGGGAATATTTCGGCCCTGCGCTGACGATGAAGATATACAAAGAGTTCGGCAAGCGCTCAATACAGGTCGCAAGGGATAACCCGTATAGGCTTTGCGAGGACGTTGAGGGCATCGGCTTTGAAAAGGCGGACAGTATGGCGCAAAAGCTGGGACTTCCGCACGATAGCGAGGAAAGGCTGACGGCGGGTATTTTGCACGTTCTTACGTCCGACGCGGCGCAAAACGGTCATACCTGCTTGCCCGAAGATGCGCTGATAAGCGCGGCGGCAGAGGCTCTCGGAGTCGAAAGGGAAGCCGTCCGCGAATCGATAAAGGATCTGATATCGCGCCGCAGACTCGTTGCGGAAAAGACCGACGAAACGAGGCTTATATATAATAAGGAAAGCTATGACGACGAAAAATACGTTGCCGAAAAGCTTGCGCTGTTGCGACGCGGCAGTATACAGCTCTCCTTTTCAGATATCGAGGCGTTTATCCGTAAGGAGGAAGCGTCAAACGGAATAAAATACGCCGACGAGCAGAAAAAGGCTATTTTCGAGGCACTCAGCGGCGGCGTGCTTTTGCTGACGGGCGGACCGGGTACGGGTAAGACCACGGTAGTCACCGCGCTTATAGCAATATTTGAAAGTATGGACTTAAAGGTCGCGCTCGCCGCGCCCACGGGACGTGCCGCCAAGCGTATGACCGAGGCAACGGGGCGCGAGGCAAAGACCGTGCATCGACTTCTTGAGGTGGATTTCGGCGGTGACGACGGCGAGATACGCGATAGAGGGCGATCCTCGCGCATAAAATTCCGCCGATGCGCCGATTATCTGCTCGACGAGCACGTTATCATAGTCGACGAGGCATCAATGCTTGACCTTTCGCTTACGGCGTCGCTTTTACGCGCCGTAAAGCCAGGAGCGCGGCTGATATTCATCGGAGACTCCGACCAGCTTCCGTCCGTGGGCGCGGGCAACGTGCTTCACGATATGCTCGTATCGGGCAGACTTCCTACCGTTCGCCTTGACAGAATTTTCCGTCAGGCGGAGATGTCGCTGATAGTCACCAACGCCCACGCCATCAACCGCGGCGAGATGCCCGTGCTTGACGTAAAGGACAAGGATTTTTTCTTTATGCCTCGTCAGCTTGACGAGGACGTGGCGTATACGGTGGGCGAGCTTTGCGCCGCAAGGCTTCCGCGCGCGTACGGCGAGGACGAGGTGATACAGGTCATCTCCCCGACCAAGCGAGGCGTTTCGGGTACGGAAGCACTTAACGCAAGGCTTCAGGCGCTTATAAATCCCCCCGCGCGAGAGAAAAAGGAGTACCGCCACCACGATAGGCTCTTCCGCGAGGGAGATAAGGTCATGCAGATACGCAATAATTACGAGCTTGAGTGGATTCGCGGCTCAAAAAGCGGACTTGGCGTATTTAACGGTGATATCGGCAGGATAACCGAGATAAATACCGTCGAGAAATATATGGAAATTGACTTTGACGGCAGAGAGGTAGTATATGAGTTCTCGATACTTGACGACCTTGACCTTTCCTACGCCGTAACGGTTCATAAATCGCAGGGAAGCGAGTATTCGACCGTCGTCATCCCGCTTGGCGGAGTAAGCCCCGCGCTTTGTACGCGCAATCTGCTTTACACAGCCGTTACTCGCGCCAAAAACCGCGTTATTATCGTCGGTCGCGCCGACACGGTGGCGGCGATGGTCGCAAACCGCAAGCCTACTGTGCGATACACGGGGCTTGATCGCAGAATACGCGAAAGGCTCGGCGAGCGATGAAGGAATTAAATAAAGAGCTTGTCGTCCGCTCGCTCGTGAGGGGTGAGTTTTGCCCGATTTGCAAGGGAAAGCGCGACGGAACACAGCTTTTGTGCGATGCTTGCGCCGACGCGCTTGCCGCTGAAATGCGGCGCGGATGCGCGGTCTGCGGCAAAAGCACGATGGAATGCACCTGCTCCACGGCGGCGCTTCGCCGCGCGGGATACGCGCACCTTTTTAAGCTTTGCGCGTATGACCCAAAGCGTGAGGATAGCGCGGTCAATAAAGCGGTATTTGCGATAAAGCACAAGCGTGACCGTTTGCTTTTTCGGTTGCTTGCACGCCTTATGGCGCGAAGGCTTGCCGAGGCGATTGAAGCCATAAACGCCGCCGCCGACAAAAAGGCGGAAGCGGTAGTAACGTACGTTCCGCGCTCACGGCGGCGTATCAGAAAAACGGGAGTCGATCAGGCAAGGCTTCTTGCCAAATATCTGGCGGCGGAGCTTTCGTTGCCGAGCGTCAGGTTTCTCAAACGGCGGTTTCGCGCCAAAACCCAAAAGGAACTGTCGGTGTTTGACCGAGAGCGCAACGCAACGAGTCTTTTTAAGCTTAAAAACGTGCGAAAACTCGGCGGCACGACAGTTATAATAGTAGACGACCTTGTTGCAAGCGGAAACACTATGGCGCAGGCGGGCGAGTTGCTTATGCGCGGCGGAGCGCAAAGAGTCGTTACGGCGTGCTTTGCCTCGCTCATTCAAAAAGCGGAGGCACAGCGCTTTGAGGAATATGCAAAGGATATTCCCACTCCTCCCGACGAGCCGAGTGAGGATATATTTTCGCAATACGAATAAATATTTCTTTAAGACCTTGCATTTTTATTTCAAGTATAGTATAATAAAATATATATCGTCAAAAAATGAGGAAAGCGAATGTTTGATTCTTTGTTCAGAAGGGATATCGGAATAGATCTCGGTACTGCATCGAGCCTTGTCTACGTTAAGGGCAAGGGTATCGTGCTTGCCGAGCCTTCTGTCGTTGCGATCGACGCTGAAACGGGCGATATATTAAAGGTCGGCAGGGAGGCGCAGATGATGCTCGGACGTACGCCCGAAAACATTCTTGCGATAAGACCTCTGCGCGACGGCGTTATCAGCCAATACGATATCACGCTCAAAATGTTGCAGTATTTTCTGCGTGCGGCGTGCGGACCTATGATACTTCAGCCGCGCGTCGTTATCTGCATACCGTCGGGCGTTACCGAGGTCGAGGAGCGCGCCGTGGTCGACGCGGCAAAGAACGCGGGCGCACGCTCCGCGTATCTCATCGAGGAGCCCGTTGCGGCGGCTATCGGTGCGGGCATTGACATTTCTGCCCCCACGGGAAATATGATAGTCGACATAGGCGGCGGAACTACCGATATTGCGGTAATTTCCTACCGCGGAGTCGTGGTTTCCGAGTCCATAAAGGTCGCGGGTGACAAATTCGACGAGTCCATCATACGCTATGTAAGAAACAAATACAACATACTCATCGGCGAGCGCACCGCCGAAAGCATTAAAAAGACGATAGGCAACGTCTACCGCCATTCCGAGATAAAGACGATGGACGTAAAGGGACGCTGTCTCGTTCAGGGACTTCCGAAGTTCGTAACTCTCAGCTCTGCCGAGATGCTGGAGGCTCTGCTGTCTCCGATAATGGCGATAATCGACGCCATTTGTCAGGTCATCGAGCGCACTCCGCCGGAGCTTGTTGCGGACATAATCAACAACGGCATCGTTATGACGGGCGGCGGTGCGAAGCTTTGCGGCTTTGCCGAGCTTATAACCGAGATGACGGGCATTCGCACGCGCGTGGCACAAAACGCCGTTGCCTGCGTTGCGATTGGTACGGGAAAATCGCTGGAGCATATCAATATGCTTACCGAGGGAACTATCAATCTGTCCCGCGCACGTCAGCAAAGATATTGAAAAATGCGGCTGTTGTATAACAGCCGCATTTTACAGGGAGATTTTTATGGAAAGAGTTATTAATAATTATTCACCCGACAGCATTTTCAGGAATTTTGAGGAAATATCCGCAATTCCCCGCGGTTCGGGCAACGAGGCGCAGATAGCCGCTTACATAGAGGAAAAGGCGCGCGCACTCGGTCATTTTTGCATTCGTGACGGCGCAAATAACGTTTTCGTCCGAATTGCCGCAACGAAGGGCAGAGAAAAGGAAAAGGCGGTGCTTTTGCAGGGACATACCGATATGGTCTGCGAGAAAAATTCCGACACCGAGCACGATTTTCTCCGTGACGGACTTAAGCTCTACGTTGAGAACGATATTCTCCGCGCGCGCGGCACTACGCTCGGAGCTGATAACGGCATAGCCGTCGCGGTGATGCTTGCGCTTATGGAGGGTGAGTGCGCCTCGCACCCCACGCTTGAGTGCCTTTTCACCACCGACGAGGAGGTGGGGCTTCTCGGAGCGGGCAGTTTTGATTATTCCGTGGTTACGGCTACAAAAATGATAAATATGGATAGCGAGGAAGAGGGCTCGGTCGTCGTCGGATGCGCGGGCGGCGTAAGAAGCGATATGAGCCTTAAATGCAAGACGCAGGAGTTCCGCGGCGAAGCGCTTAATATTTCCCTTACGGGACTTTTCGGCGGTCATTCGGGCGAGAATATCGGCTCCGGCAGAGCCAACGCCATAAAGCTTATGGGGCGCATCCTTCTTGCGCTCTCGGCTAAAATGCGCGTAAACGTGCTCTCGGTTTCGGGCGGAAGCAAGGATAACGCCATTCCGCGTGAGGCGAGCGTCAGCGTGTCCGTGGCAAACGCGGAGCGCGCCGCAAGGGTAGTGCTTGCCGAGGTCGAAAGGATACGCGGCGAGCTTGTAGCGGAGGACGAGGGGCTTGTGGTTGCTTGCTCTGTTGCCGACGCGCCGGAGTATATGCTTGACGCGCAAACGAGCCGCCGCATCCTCGGCGTGCTTGGCTGCGTGCAAAACGGTGTTATAGAGATGAGCAACAGCGTTGCGGGACTCGTTGGCTTTTCGCGAAATCTCGGAATCGTAAAAACGGATAGCGAAAACGGCGAGGTTGTCTTTACCTTTTCGTCACGCTCCTCGCTCGACTCCCAGCTTGACGCATCTATCGCATCGCTTGACGCTATGGCGGCGCTGTGCGGTGCGAAAATGCGCCACCATAGCCGATATCCCGGCTGGAGCTATGCCAAGAACTCGGCTCTGCGTGATAAATATATCGCCGTCGCTCGTGAGATTTTCGGGAAAGAGCCTACCGTCAGGGTGCTTCACGCAGGGCTTGAATGCGGTATAATAAAGTCGCGTTTGCCGCGCCTTGATATCATTTCCGTGGGTCCCGATATGAAGGATATCCACTCCCCCGACGAGCAGCTTGACCTGCGCTCGTGCGAGCGTTTTTGGACGCTTATCTGCCGCTTGCTTGCCAAATAAGCGCGGATTGTTTATAATTTGTTTACATTTTTAGAGCAACGGTTGCTTGACTTCGATTATTTAAGTGCTATAATTAACGTGAAATTCTATTTTAAGAAAGGGCAAAAAAATGAAAAACACTAAATTTCTTCGTGTTGCCGCGCTTCTTATGGCGGTAATTATGATGATGAGCTTCTGCCTCGTTTCGTGTGACGACGGCGAGAATGCAGAAACTACCCCCGCGGACACCACTCCCGCGGCGACCACTCCCGCAGAAACAACGCCTGCGGACACCACCAATACAAGCGGTGGCGAATTGGCAAATCCCGATGCCGACGTAAGCACGGCGGCGGGCGTTGCGGCGCTTCTCAACGCTAATCTTTCGGGCATGATCCCCACCGTTCCCGAAGGCGGCGAGCAGGGCGGCGAGCAGAGCGGAGTAGGAAATATCGGCAATATCGGCGATATTATGGGCGCGATCGACCTTTCCGCTATTGATGCAAAGTCCATTGTTACCGAACTTATCAAGGCGATGGATGGAATGAGCCTTACCGTTGACAATATTTCAGGTAGCCTTGCTGAAGGTCAGAGCCTTCCTGAAAAATTCCAGCTCTCGAACAATTTCATCTATATGCTGGGCAAGGATTCCTTTGGCGATGATGCAAAGGTTATAGGCAAGATCACCGCAGACGGAATAAGCATGATCGGCAGCGCATCAGGTATGGTTATGCCTATGACTTCCGTATCCTTTGCGGATATCTACGCGCAGATCGATGCGGCGCTTGCTTCTCTCTCCGCTTCTCTTGAAGCTATGCCCAAGGTCGAGATCGACGTGGATATCGAGGCTATCAAGACCGCGCTCACCGTTAAGGAGGACGATCTTATCGACCTCGGAAACGGCGTATGGCAGCTCAAGTCTACTTACGTAGTAAACGTCATAAAGACAGTTCTTGGCGAGCTTGGCGCGACCGAGGCAGAGCTTGGCGATGCTCAGGCCGTCTTCGATCTCATTCTCGTGACCAATATGACCGCTGACCTCAGCAAGTACGCGCAGACTGGCGAGCTTACCATTAAGCTCGATATCCCCCAGACCCTTACCGTTACCGTATACAGCTCCGCTACCGTATACACCGTAGACGTTGTTGCGGGTGAGTTCAAGGCTTCTCTTAACGCCACTACGCAGGAGATGGGCGGCAAGCTCACCCTTAGCGTAACCGAGCTAACCGAGCTTGATGATAAGGAAGTTCTTGGCGCTACCATCACGGTAAGCGATAACGGAAACAAGATGACGTCTTCCGGCTTTGTAAATGTATCCGAGGCGGATGAGGCAGGCAACGTAACCTCCCACCGCTATGAAACTACCTCCGATTTGGAGTCTACCGAAACGGGTATGACCGGCAAGGCGGTAGTAAAGTGCGACGGCGCAGAGCTTATGAAGAGCGAGTACACGCTTTCCGCAAACGAGAGCGGCATGCAGTTTAGCGCAATCCTTGAGTATAAGCAGAACAACCTTAACGCAAGCTTTACCGCAAGCATGGGTGCAAGCACGGAGCTTCACGTTCTTGTAAATGACGCGGGTGTTGAGACGAAGGCTGATTTCGTAATGAATATGGCTGACGCAAACGGCGAGATCGTTAAGATGAGCGTCACTGCAAGCGGCGTTACTACGTTCAGCTTTGCCGTTAAGGCAGTAAGCGTTGATGCAAGCGGAGCTCCCAAGTTCAATATCGCGCTCGTTACTCCCGACGGAGATATCTCCTTTGATATTTCCACCGCCGCAGTAGCCGCTCCCGAACTTACCAACGAGGAGAAGGCAATGTTTGAACTTTGCGACGTCTACGTTGCAAATTACGCTACCTATGCGGCGCAGCTTGCCGACTACGATGCAAAAGTAGAGGCAGCCCTAAACGCAGGCAAGACTCTCCCCATGGACTTCGCGCTTATCGAAAAGACTAACCCCACCGTAGTATATCACTACTACGTGTTCGTATACAGCGCAGAGGAATATGAGATAGACGGCTTTATCGAGCTTGTTCCCGACACCACGGGATACAACGTAATTTCCGAGGCTGACCTCGCAGTATAAAAAAATAAAGGGCGACGCTCGTCGTTCGGAAGGACAGTTTTGCAAGAATACGGTATATTTCGCAAGAGATATGCCGTATTCTTGCTTTTTTAGTTTTTACGCGGTTCTACGGATTTCTTCCATCAATTCAATCAATTCCTTTTCATCGGGAATGTCAATCAGTCCGACGGCGGTAAAGTAAACATCAAGTTTTACGCGCTTTATTCCGTCTATCTTCGCGCTCTTGTGAACTTCAATTCGTCTTATAAGTCGATTAACGATTTCGGGAGTTAGCTCCTTAATATCGGTACACTTACGAATGGTTTCAAGAAATACGCGAAGATCCACCTTGTCTTGCTCCGCTGCCTTTAAGGTTTCTTCAGCCTTTGCCGTAAACGCTATCAGTTCCTTTTGCTCCGCTTCATAATTACCCATCATCTTAGAAAATCTCTCGTCGGGAATTTTACCGAGAACGTTATCCTCATAAATACGCTCAATAAGTTTATCAAGCTCCACGATTCTTCGCTGACTTTTTTCGATATTTGCCTTTAACGTTCTCATATTGGTTGCCTTGGCTAAGCTGTGCTTTTTGGAATACATATAGAGAAACACCGCTTCGTACTGCTGAATGAACAAAGCCACACGCCTTACAAGTTCAAGCATCGTTTCTCTCAAAACCACCTCACGAATGAAGTGAATAGAGCAAGTACCGCGATTTTCTTTGTAAGCGGAGCATCGGTGAAATTCTTGGTTTTCATCGACACTCTTTGCCGCGCAGAAATAAAGCTTGGATTTGCAATCAGCACAGTAAAGCAGTCCCGAAAACAGACTTTCTCTGCCCGTGGCGGTATTCCTTCTACGGTTCTCTCGTAATTCTTGAACGCGATTGAAGGTATCCTCGTCAATAATAGCTTCTTGCGTATTGGGAATGATCTGCCATTCTTCCTCGGGGTTGTGAACCGTCTTGTGTACTTTATAGCTGACGAGAGTAGTTTTGAAATTGACCGTGCATCCTGTGTACTGTCGGTTTGCCAAGATATGCTCAATACTACTTGTTGTCCAAGCATATTCACCGCGTTTCGATACATCTTTAGATGTTTTACGCCCCACTGATATAAAGTAAGCCGTTGGTGAGAGTATTTGTTCGTTCTCTAATCTACGTCCGATCTTCGTCGGTCCAAGACCTTGAAGGCAGAGGTCGAAAATATAACGAACCACTTTAGCTGCATCCTCGTCAATCACCCATTGCTTGGGGTTATCCTCGGACTTTTTATATCCGTATGGAATTACCGACGATACACGCTCTCCCTTGTCTGCTTTCGCCTTCCAAACGGCACGAATTTTCTTGCTCGTCTGTGCGGCGTGCCACTCGTTGAAGATGTTGTTAAACGGCATCATTTCCGTACCGATGTTCTTCATCGTATCAACGTTCTCTTGAATAGCTATGAAGCGAACACCAAGCGAGGGATATTTGATCTCCAAGTATTTGCCGACGTCAAGATAATTACGACCGAAACGGCTAAGGTCTTTTACAATGATTGTATCGATCTCTCCGTTTTCAACCATTCGTTGCATACGCTGAAAATCGGGACGGTCAAAGGTCGTACCCGAAACACCGTCATCTACGAAAAACTGTGTATTGTGAAAACCATTGGAACGAGCGTATTGGGATAAGATCTCCCTTTGATTCACGATTGAATTACTATCGCCATCTCTCCCGTCGTCTTGTGACAGTCGGCAGTAGAGGGCGGTTATTTTATTCTCGGCTTGTTTTGTCATATAATCACCTTTTCCTTTCTGTAAGCCGAGCATTGCTGTAAGGTAGCCTTATTATACAATGCCCGGCGTATCCTTGCAATTCTGTCACATTAAGTCGTCGGTCATTTTTTGAGATAGGATCAGATCCCGAAACTGCGAAAGCAGAGTGCTTTTGCCTTCTTCGGCAAAGTGGGTATTGATAACATAATCCACTGTTCCAATACGCTTGGTGAAATTGAGTGCCGTAGGATAATTGATCACGGGAGTGTTTTGAACAATTCCCGTAGCACGCTTGGGGTATGGGATATGGTCATCCAAAATGATCGGCTCATCAATATTGATGGGTTCACGGATGATAACACCGCGAACGTGGGGCATTTCTATTTTCTTTATCATAGGCACTCTCCTTTCATCTGCTCTCGTGTTCGCTGCGCTTCTTTATCTGTCGGATACGTTCTTGCTCCAACAAGCGCAGTATGGTGGCTTCTATCTGCGATACGGGAACACCGCGCCCGAAATATTTATCGAGCTTTTCTCTTTGTATCTTGACCGTTTCCTTTTGGTTCGGCTTTTCCTCGGTCATAATATCAAAGATGGTGTCCATATCGAGTTTCCCGTCTTGGCTGAGCCGCTTCATACGAATAGCTTGGCTGAGGGATGGTGTAGCATCCTCGCTTTCAATCGTAGTCAGCAAATCGTATTGCTCTTGCTCCCGTAAATGCGAAAGCTCCACGGCAGGACGGAAGGCAATGCGCCCTTCATCCACCATATCAAGCAATTCGGGAATAAGGAGATTAAGACGGATATAACGGAACACTTGATCGCGGCTCTCTCCCGCTGCACTTCCAATCTCTGCGGCACTATCAATTGCCGACTTTGTTGCCATTGGCGACAAAGTAAGGTCAGTGCGCTCTCCTTGTCTTTTCATCGCGTCCATCTTCATCTTGTAAGCCTTAGCTTTCTCACTCGGCAGAATATGCTCTCGGTGAAGGTTGGAGTCCACCATTTCGAGAATGGCATCCTCACGGCTAAGCTCCTTGACGATTGCGGGGATCACCTTGATGCCGAGCTTCCGACACGCGAACAAGCGGCGGTGTCCCGATACGATCTCATATTCGCCGTTAGTTAACGGTCGTACTGTGATGGGCGTGAGTATGCCTTGGTTATAGATGCTATCCACAAGGCTTGCCATTTCCTCGTTGTCAACCACTTTGTAGGGATGCTCCTCAAAGGAACGGAGCGCGGTAACGGGCAAATCAATTACTGTAATTTTCTCTCTGCTCTTGGTTTCTGTCATTCAATATCCTCCTTGTTGTTAATCTCGTTCATCTTGGCTCTTGCCATTGCCTTACGTTCCTCGGTGTAGGGATCGGTGATGCGGCAAGCGAACCTTTTCTTGTCAATCTCAAACGAAAGGTATCCAAGCTCGTCATCGTCGGTCAGCCTGCAAAGTGATGGAAACTTCTCAGCAAAGGCAAGCAGGCGCTTCTTTAGATTTGTGTTGTGTGTCCGTATGATTACGGGCGCGGGTGTTTCGTCAAAATAGATTTCGGTTGTCTTTTCATTCTTTTTCTTATTTGTAATCATAAAGTCCTCCTAAATTGGATTAGTTTTTGAAGTAAGGCGATTTTTGCTCAAAAAGGCTCGGTCAAGAGCGTGGAAAAATGCGAGTTTCTCAATAGAAAACGCCTTTGTGGTGTGGGATACGTTTTGAGGTGTCAGAAACGGAAAAATGCCGTTTTTCTTCGGTCAAGACCGTAAAATCGCTTTCGCGGGCGGTAGCAATTTTCTACGGTCAAGACCGTACTTTTATTTCTCCTCGCGTCCGTCTTTTTTGGGGGCGGATTTCTGCTTTTCTTGCTCCAATAGCTGTGGGAATTCGATCAGCATTACGGTTCGCTCAACCGATGCGCTTCGGTCATACACGTCCTTGCACATAGCAAACTCCTTGCGGAGCGTTTTTATCTTTTCGCTCAGCGCAAAGATCTCATCGCGTATCGGTTGTACTTGCTCGGGATCCTTCATCCAACGGATCTTATTCCAAAGTGCTCGTCGTTCCTTGCAGAGCGCTTTGATTTGCCGATCAACCTTCAGTGCGTGCTGAATGAGGTCGTCCTTTGTATCAAGTCCATATTTTCCGAGGAACTTGGCTTGCTCCGAGTACATACGGGCGCGGCGAATATCATCCTTGATGGCGGCATAAGCTTCGGGATTTTTGGGGATAACCTTCGGTATCGCACCGAGCAGGTAGAGGTAGTGCAGATAGAGCGCGCGAAGTCCTTTCGGCTTCTCCTGCAAGGTAGGCTTGTAATACTCAATCTTTTTCCATTCCATCGTCTGTGCATTACGCCTTACCCTCGCTTCTATATCAGCCTCGGTATATCCCGCGCCGAGCTTGTCCAAGCGAAAGAATTTGTTAGAGCCATACGGTTTGATGCGGAGATATTGACCTCGACGTTCAAAGGTGTATCCGAGGGTGCGCATACGATTGTAAAAGTATTTGATGATATACTCGTAGTTGGCTACTGCATCAATGTCCGCGCGAATCTGATCGCGTATGGTTGGAATACCTTTTTTCTCGGCGTGAACCTCTGCTATATGCTTAGCTCCTTGTTGCTTCGGTTTCTCGATGACCGATAGACCATACTCCCTGCAAAGTCTGTCCGAGGTGTCGCGCATCAGCTTGTAGGTTGCCTTGCAGTCGTGATACCTCTTACCCGAAAAGCCCGTTGCCGAGAAACAGAAATGATTGTGTACGTGTCCGCGATCTATATGGGTGGCGACCACAACGGGAAAGTCCTCGCCCCATAGCTCGTTGGCAAGCTGAACACCAATGGCGTGGGCGACGTCGGGAGTAACTTCGCCGGGCTTGAAGGATTGGTAGCCGTGGTAGGCTTGAATGTCTGAACTGTCCGTGTCCTCCAAGAGAGTAAGCATCACCTCGTTCGCGTTCTCGGGTGTGCAGTTGATTCCCGTGACAAATTTCTTTTCTTCCGTTGCGAAATGTTCGGGTGGTAGTCCAAGCATCTCGGCGGCAAGTCGTTCCGCTTCGTCAACGTTTTTGTTCTCCATCTCAATCGTGGTTTTGTTCTTGTTCGCAACGTAAGCGAGCAGCTTACTGATGTGCGCGCTTACGTCCCAAATTTTAGTTGTTGCCAAACACCTTCACTCCTTTCTTCGCGTACTCTTGTTGAATTGCGCCAAGCACCTTCATCACCTCGTCAGCGGTTCGTTTGTATTCAAGCTCATCCACAAATCCAAGCGAGTGCGCCTTCGCTGCGATCTGATTCATACTGACACCCAAACGTCTTAGCTCACGAGTAAATTCCTTCACCTCCACAGCGGGCGGTTCAATGGGAGCGATCCATTGAATGACGAGGCGTAGATATTTGCTCTTGTCACGCCCGAAGGTTGCTGCATTTTCGCACAGCTTCTGATATTCCTCGTCGTTCAAATAGAACTTAACGAGGTTCTTGCGCTTGCGCCCGCCTTTTACTTTATCTTGCTTTTCTTCCATTTGAATTGTCCTCCTTAATTTTTTCAAAATTTTGTTACGGAATTCTAAGTACGGGGGTCTGGGGTTCTCCCCACCTTTCGCATTTTGTGTCCACAAATGCAGTGCTTGTCAAGAAAATCGACGGACTACAAGTCCGTGTTAAAATAGAGGCAAACCCTCGCATCCGACTCGCCGTTTTCACCTTCCGAGAAAGCACTCAAAATTGCTTTGACAAAACAAAAAAGACCCGTACTTACACACACGGATCACGGGAAACACCAAAAAGCGAACGGCGCACGTTCGCTAAAAAATGTCCCGCGCCTATGTATAAGTACGAGTCTATAAGCTCGTTTCGATAAGAGAATGCAAGCGCATTCAATGCCGGTTTAGTGGCTGATGGCGACGGATTTCTTGTGAAATAGATTACTAATCATCGGCGGATGAGCCGAGCGTTCTGTCTTGTTTGTCAAGCGGCACGAGGTTCGTTCTCCACCGCAAGTATTCACGCGAAATATATCTTATTCAGTTGTATAGAACTCAATTTGGATGGCAATACTAATAATGGGAAAGTACGCCTATGTAAAATTAAGTATTATATTATATCACAAACAAACGGATTTGTCAATGGGTTATTAAAAAATATTTTCGAAAAGTTGTAAAAAGCCCTCGCTCCATTTCGGAACGAGGGCTGAGTCGGTTTATAAATGCTTTTTGTTAAATATCGGTATGCTGACGGCAAAACAAATGATAGTCACAATAGCCGTTACAATAATGGCTGCGATATATTCTTTTGATTGAGCCATACCATATATCAGGGAATTACCGTCCATCAATCGAGTAGGCAGATATTTATTTGCCTTGGGTAGCAAACCAACGATATAGGAAATAAGAATGATGATACCTGTTCCGAGAAGCACTCCCGTGTTGGATGCGGATATCGTAGAAAAGAGAGTCATCAAAGAAATGACGAATACACCGAACAACCACCAACACACAACAGAAAGCAGAAGATTCTGCGCTACCGAGTTATCCCAAAAATACGAATTATAAAGATACGTGATTCCAAAGCAGAGCCAATAACCGAGCGACCAAATCGCACATAGAATACCTGCTTTTGAAATAACGACCTTGTATCTCTCGAGTCCTTTCGTCAAGGAAAGCACCAGCGTACCCGAGCTATACTCTTTCGTAAAGATCGCACCTTGAAGCAAAACGAAGGCGATCAGCCCGATGGGCATATTTTTGAAAAATTGCACCCACGAATCCATCGCGCTGACTTTTACATCGGTCACTATCATACCGCTTTCCGCAAGCGAGTCTGCCATCACCTCAAGCAACCACGGCGTTAGCTTTGCCACCGCAGGATTCATAATTCCAAGCAGAATAAACAGAACGAGCGTTATCCACAATCTACCGCTGCGAAGCTGCTCCATACATTCCTTTTTTATGAAAGTGAACAAGGATTTCATTTTTCCGTCACCTCCATAAACAGATCTTCAAGACTTGGCTCTAAACGCTCCACCTTCAAGAGTGATATACGATGATTTGCAACAAAGCCTAAAACCTCGGATGCAGAATACTTATTCTCCGAGAATGTCACCTTATTTCTATCGGTTTCCTTCGCCTCGGGAAAAGCATTTCGCAGAATGACAGTATCCGAGTCGTTTTCGGTTTCTATCATATATTCGTTCCTTCTGTATCTCGTTTTGATATCGGACAGCTTTCCCCCAATATTCACTACGCCGTCTTTCAGAAAAGCCACGTCGGTACAAATACGCTCTACATCGGAGAGAATATGTGTGGAAAACAGTACCGTTGTCTGATCCTTGATAGCCAAAAGAATATCGAGTATTTCTTTTCTGCCTATGGGATCGAGCGCCGAGGTTGGCTCGTCACAAATAAGAAGCTTCGGGCGAGAGAGGAGTGCCTGTGCAATACCCAAGCGTTGCTTCATACCTCTTGAAAAACCTTTGATACGGTGCGTTTCATCAGCAAGACCGACAAGAGTGAGCAAC
Source organism: Eubacteriales bacterium (assembly GCA_045544735.1). Taxonomy (GTDB): domain Bacteria; phylum Bacillota; class Clostridia; order Oscillospirales; family CAG-272; genus CAG-390. The sequence continues at coordinate 3,931 of JAZPZM010000078.1, read as the reverse complement.
TCCCTTGTACGTTCTTCTATATCTGCACGGCTCATTCCCGTAATCTCACCGCAAAAACGCAGATACTCTTTCGCCGTCATAAACGAATAGAATTCCGGCACGTCGGGGAGATAGCCGATATAACGGTTGGTATCGGTTTGTCCGTAGACCACTTTCTCTCCGTTCACAATAATCTCGCCCGAATCGGCCCTCAGAAGTCCGAGAACGGTTTTCATCGTGGTCGTCTTGCCCGAACCGTTTTTTCCTATAAAGCCATAAATGCTGTGCTCCGGCACGGACAGATCAAGCCCTCTCAAAACCTCTTTATCACCAAACCGCTTATGCAAACCGGTGATGCGTAGCATATCCATTAAGAATCCTCCTTACCGAGAAGGAAATATAGGATCGGACCGACAAAATTCATCAGCGCAATGGTAATGACCAGCCACAAAGCACGATTACCGCGCTTATATGTCTTGTGAGTTAAAATATGATACAGTGTATATCCAAACAGCGCAAACTGTACAATCACAAGCGGAATTAAAAACGGAAGAAATTCCATAATCTGATCCATTATTTCTTATCCTCCTTTTCCGCATACACCTCAACGCAAAGCCCCTTGCGACCGCATTTGGGGCAGGTCAGACGGCGCATTTTCGGTGTGTGATATGCCCAAAATGCTTCCTTCATTTTAGGCTTGAACACCTCGTGACATTCGGGGCAGATATAGGCAACGTGATTAAAATAATATTTAGACACGCAGATTCCCCACGGAATTGCCACAAGGGCCCATATCACGAACAGCCACCAAAGACCGTGTGTTATCCAGAGAATAATGGACGTCCACTGAAACGCGGTTACGGGAATACCCGTAAGAAGCATTGTCCAGCGCATTTTTGAAAGCTTGTTTTTTTGTTTCATAACGTGTGCTATATCACCGATAGATTCAACGGAGAAAGTATCAAGCTCCTTTAACTCACGCTTAATCCCCTCAATCAAGTCAAGCTTTGCTTGACGCTCGGAGAGTTCTTCTCTCAGAACCTGCTCCTGTTGTTCAAGTAATATTGAAATGATGTTTTCGGGGTTTTTCTCAGCGAACAAAGCAGAAATACTGTTAATGGGAAGTCCGGCTTCACGCAGAAAACAGATAATGTGCATACGCTTCAAGTCGTCCTCTGTATAAAGCCTGCGACCACCCTCGGAAAGCTCGCTCGGCACGAGAATGCCTCGGTCATCGTAATATTGAACCGTTCTCACCGATACGCCACAGAGCTTTGCAATTTCTCCCGTCGTATATTTTGACATAGCTTATCACCTCCTTGATCCCCATTATACAACATTACGCAGCGTAACAAGCAATACCTCACGCAAGGGGATTTTTTGAAAAATTCTCGACTATTAGTTGTGTTTTCGTGTTTCTCAGTATTTTTAGTATATTATATCACAATTTTATGAACTGCTCAAGAATTATAGATAAAATCCCTCGCTCCGTTGTGGAACGAGGGATTTTGGCTATTTTACAAAGAATACCACTATGGAACAGATAAATATAAATGCTGCCGTTCCGATACTGAAATAAGCGACCTTGCGGCTATTATTCCATTGCGTATAGCTTTGGCAAAGCATTGTTACACCCATCAAAGGCATAAAGATGTTGATTGCCTGATCCCAAACATCAAATATTTGCAATACCGCCAATACCACGACGGATAGGCTTGCAAGAACTGATATTATGGTAACGACCTTATGTAATAAGGGTGTATCTTTCCAATTAGTTTTCATAATCAAAGCTCCAATCTGAACTTGGTTGGTTTATCCGTCCGATATATCACCGCCACCTGTTCATTCACGCTCGGTGGAGTGACAAAGGATTTAAGCCATTTTTTCTTGACGATCTCGTTTCCGTCCACAGTATATTTCACCGTAACAATATGAGGAAAGGTTGCACCGTCAAGAGCGTGCTTTCTTATGGGCTTGGTATTGACCTTCAGCCACCACTGCTTTTTGACAGATAGGATTGTACCAATCGTTGTGTTTTCCAAAAATGGATTTCCGCTTTTATCAAAAGTATTTTTCAATGCTCGCTCTGTAAGAATAACCGAGAGGATTATTAGTAAAAGCGGAAATACCAACATTGACGCGCCCACATATCCCACGGTTTTAGTGTCTGCCCCAATGAAGCACAGCATAATACCTGCTACGATAGGAATGAGTGCCAAACCACAGATAAGCCATATTTTGCCACAGTAACGGTGTGCAAATTCCCAAGTATCTCTGTTTTTCATTGACCTTGAGGTACGGTATCCGAAAACATAATTGATTTCTTTCGGTGCTTTTTTGAGAAATGCTCGCCCGAACAATATCATTATTATCGGTATGAGCAGATCCATAATGAACATATAAATCCAAAAGCCCATATATTTCTCCTTATTCCACCCTCATCATTCTGTACCCGACGCCAATGTGCGTTTGGATATACTGCGGTGAGTCGGGGGCTGCTTCGATCTTTTTGCGGAGCGTTGCCATAAAAACACGGAGAGAGGCTACGTTATTCTCCCACGCCGCGCCCCATATCTTTTGTGTGATAAAGGTATGCGTTAAGACCTTGCCGATGTTTGCGGCAAGCAGGCACAGTATTTTGTATTCGATGGGAGTCAGATGCAATTCCTCATCACCGAGATAGGCACAGCCTGCGGCATAGTCGAGTTTTAACGCTCTGTTTGTAAATACAGAGCTTGTGCTTTCGTTACGGTTCGAGGCTAATCTTCTTTGCGTAACACGGAGCCGCGCCAAGAGCTCCTCTACGGAGAAGGGCTTGGTTAAGTAATCGTCCGCGCCGGCATCAAGGGCATCAATTTTGTCTTTATCCTCACTGCGTGCGCTGATGACGATGATAGGCATTTCCGACCACGTGCGTATTCTCTCGATGACCTCAACGCCGTCCATATCGGGAAGTCCGAGATCAAGCAAAACAATATCGGGATTGTGCGAGGAGGCTTCCATTATAGCATTGTTTCCGTTCTGTGCCGTTATAAATTTATAGTCGTGCGCCTTTAAGGTCGTTGTAATCAGATTACGAACGGGCGCATCGTCCTCGACTACGAGTATCAAGGGTTTATTCACTGATCTCCACCTCCTCCTTTGGTAATGTAAAGGTAAATACCGCACCGTGCGGCTTGTTGTCGGTCACGGTGATCTCACCGCCGTGAGCATTTACAATGGATTTGCAGAGCGCAAGTCCAAGACCGAGACTTCTGCGGCTGTCGGCAATTTTTTCAGCACCTGTGTAGAACATATCGAACACACGGGGCTTTATCTCGTCTGCAATTCCGTGTCCGTTATCCGCTACGGTAATTGCAATTTCATTGTCCTTTTCGACTGCTGAGATCTCTATTTCAGAACCACTCGGTGTATATTTGATCGCATTGTCAATCAGATTGATCAAGACCTGAACGATAAGCCTTGCATCCATCCGCGCAAGCAGTATTCCGTCGCTTTCCTTGACGGTGAGCTTATGCTCGCTTGCATTTTTCTCAGTGCGTCTGACCGCTTCATCAATCACATCGGAAACAACCTCGGCAGACATCCGTATGTCGCTCTTTCCGTCTCCCATACGGGATACCGACAGAAGATTTTCCACAAGGCTGATGAGCCATTCGGAATCCTCGCGAATATCGGTATAGATCTGACGTCGCGTTTCTATGTCGAATATCTCATCATTGGCAAGAAGGTTACCTGCGTTTCCGGAAATCGATGTCAGCGGTGTGCGAAGGTCGTGGGATATGGTGCGGAGCAGATTTGCGCGTAGCTTCTCTTGCTCTGCAAGGATAGCCGAGGCTTCCTTTTCTCTCGCATTTCTTTCGCTTTCAAGTGCCAAGGCACATTCTCCAAGGATCGAAAGCAAAATACTGTTTTCAAAGGCATCGACCGTTTTGGTGCTTTGTATTCCGAT
>JAZPZM010000077.1:0-66976 GCA_045544735.1 Eubacteriales bacterium | reverse complement strand
CAATGGATTGGTATCCGACCGTTGAACGTCTTGAAGCTATCTGCGCGGGAGCAGATGGTGAAACAAGAGCCGAGTTAATCGATCTCATACGCTCATTCTATAAGGGAGGTGCGTAATGGCAGTAACGTCAATATGGGCGGTACACCGTTCCATTAAGGATGCGCTCGATTATGCTGCCAATCCCGAAAAGACCGAGAACCCCAACGAAGATGATCTCCGTCGTTTGATGGATTATGCCGAGAATCCCGACAAGACGGAACAGCGGTATCTAATCAGCGGAGTAAACTGCCTGCCCGAGCTCGCCTATGAGCGAATGATGGAGACCAAGCGACGGTACGGAAAGTACGGAGATATTGTCGCCTACCACGGCTATATGAGTTTCAAGCCCGGCGAAGTGACACCCGAGCAATGCCACGCGCTCGGGGTGGAGCTTGCCAAGAGATTATGGGGTGATAAGTACGAAGTGCTAATTGCCAGCCATCGAGATCACGAGCATCTGCACAACCACTTTATTCTCAATAGCGTTAGCTTCAAGGATGGTGAGAAGTTTCATTGTCCGCCATACTATCACGACACGGTAATGGCTCCCGAATCGGACAAGCTCTGTCTTGAACACAATCTCTCGGTTATTCAGAACCCGCAGAGGAAACGCGCGCCATACGTCGCATATATGGCGGAGAAGAAAGGTAAGCCGTCTCATAGAACGCTTTTGAAGATGGACATTGATGATGCTATTGCAGATTGCATTTTGCCGCAGCATTTTCAATTCGCTTTATCAAGGCGTGGTTACACCTATCTTCACGGAAAAGATTATAAGCATCCTTGTGTAATAGCCAAAGGGTGGAAACGACCTGTTCGCATAGACAATCTCGGAGAGCGTTATACACCCGAAGCCATTGAGAAAAGGATTCTTTCAAGGCGGGAATATCGAGCACCGTACTATCCGAGCCGCCCACCACTTTATGAGATTTGGGAACGTCGTAAGAGTTATGATCAGCATAACACCGTAGAACTGATTTTTATGATCGTTCTTGAACTATTTGGCATCGACACAAGCGGTAAGGTAATTCAAAACGCCAACTATCAAGAGCCGTTATCTCCTGCCATGCGCCAAGAGCAGATTTATTTAGAGCGCTATATGGAAACGGTCAATCTCATCAATCGCAACGATCTCGGTACAACGGAGCGTGTTCAAGAGTTCATTGAGGAGAAAGAAGCGGAGATGGCTATGTTGCTATCTGCACGTAACAAGATCGATAACCACCGCCGTAGAGCATCAACAGAAGCCGAGAAAGACGAATGCTCCCGAAAGCGTAAAGCAATCTCAAAAGAACTCAAGGCACTGCGTCACGATATCAACTTGGCAAAGGGCATATTTCCGATGATCGAAAACCTAAAAGAAAAGTTCCGTATAGAAATGGAGCAAGAACAAGAAATGTTCCCGAGAGAAACGGGAGCGAAGATCCAATCTAAAACTAAAAGAAATGAGGACAAACAAAGATGATAACAAATTCTAACAAAAGAATCGAAACAACCGTTAATTACAACTTGGATATGTTTACACCGATGAGCAACCACCCGTTCCAAGTCCGCGACGATAGCGATATGCAGCAGTTGATGGATAGCATCAAGGAATATGGCGTGATCGTACCGATTCTTGTGCGTCCCAATCCCATTGAAGGCGGCGCGAAGTATGAGATCGTTTCGGGGCACCGCCGTTTTGAAGCATGCAAGCGTGTTGGTATAGAGGACATTCCCGTAATCGTTCGTAATCTGACCGACGAAGAAGCTATTTTGACGATGGTTGATGCCAACCTTCAACGAGAAAGAATACTCCCGTCGGAGAAGGCTTTTGCCTATAAGATGAAGATGGATGTCCTGCGTCACCAAGGAAGTTCGTGTCAAGATGGCACGAAGCGCTCCGACGAGGCGCTTGCCGAAAGCACCGACGACAGTGCTCGTCAGATTCAGCGCTATATCCGCTTGACCTATCTTATCCCCGAACTTTTGAAAATGGTGGATGAGGGCATCGTTTCGCTAACCGCAGGCGTGAACTATTCCTATCTGCGTGAATTTGAGCAGTTTAGTGTATGGGCAATGCTTATGGACAAGTCTATGTCTATCACCACAGACAAAACAGAAGAAATGAAAAATGCAAGTAAAACCAAAGAGCTTAACGAGGAGGATATTCGCGGCTACTTCAAATGCAACACCACCGAACCAAAAGAAAAGGCATCCAAGAAGCAGAGCGTGAAATTCGCCTTTGACGAGATTTCGGACTTCTTTCCCGATATGAAGCCGAAGGAGGTCAAGGACAAGATCATTGAGATTTTGTTTGCTTGGTACGATGCACAGCAGAACGCGGTAATGAATGAGCCTACCGAGCTTGACAACGTGATTATTAACGGAGGTGAAAGCTATTGATCAAAGGAACTGACAGAAATATACCTCTTTCCGAGTTACACCCATTCAAAGATCATCCTTACAAGGTAGAGGATAACGTGGAGATGGACACGCTTTGCGAGAGCATAGGTAAAAGCGGTTTGCTTTCACCTATCATCGTCCGTCCGAGATATGAGGGCGGTTACGAGATCATCTCGGGACATCGCCGATTCAGAGCATATCAAAGGCTCGGTATGACCGAAATCCCGTCCACCGTCTGCGAGATGAGCGATGAGGAGGCGGTTGTCGCTATGGTCGATGCCAATCTTCACCGCGATCACATTCTACCGTCCGAGAAAGCCTTCGCCTACAAAATGAAGCTTGATGCCATCAAGCGCCAAGGCGAGCGTACCGATCTGACTTCTGCCCAACTTGGGCAGAGGTTGACCTCGGTGGAAAAGATTGCCGCCGAGAGTGACGAGAGCAAAAGCCAAGTGCAGAGATATATCAGCCTTACGCGCCTTATCCCCGAACTGCTTCAAATGGTGGATGAGGGCAGGATCGCACTTACTCCTGCGGTAGAGCTTTCCAAGCTTCATCATCTCACTCAACGGCTCATTTATGAGATCTGCGATATGGATGACCTAACATCATCCCACTCACAGACCGTCCGTATGCGAAAACTCGCAGATGAGGGTGCACTTGGAGAGGACGTCATACGCGAGATTATGAGCGAGGCAAAAGCCAATCAACGAGAGCGTATTGTGATCTATATGGACGATATCAAGCAATATTATCCACGCAATATGCTCCCGAAGGATATTGTTGCTGATATCAAGAGTTTGCTTCACAAGCGCCGCTTGGAGCAATTACGCCGAAAGGAGAACCGAGATGCGAGGTAAGAAGAAATACGGATGGCTCAGCGGACTTATGTCAAATGTACTTGGAGGTACGAGAGAGTATAACTTTAACAATGTGACCTATATCGTCGAGCCGCGCTTTCAGTCTGTTGATTCCAAAGATGCCAAGATGCCGCAAGAAAAGTTTTCAAGAATTATAGAAAAGTCTGCGGCACATTTGCAAGTTGCTCCCGATAGTGATAAAATACAGGCAGAATATGTTTTGAAGTCTGCCGGAGAGGAGGAATATGCAGACCAAAACCAAACAGAATAACGAACAAATAGGTATTACCGCGCTATACTGCCGTCTCTCTCGTGATGACGGTGCAGAGGGCGAAAGTAACTCTATCGCCAATCAGAAAAAGCTACTTTCCAAGTATGCTAAGGAACACGGCTTCACAAATACCCGTTTCTACGTTGATGACGGATACACGGGAACCAACTTTAACCGCCCCGGCTTTCAGCAGATGCTTGAGGATATGGAGATGGGATATATTTCAACCATCATCGTTAAAGACTCATCCCGTTTCGGAAGAAACTACCTTGAAGTCGGTCAGTACACAGATTACTACTTTCCCGAGCACAATATCCGTTTCATAGCTATCAACGATTGCATTGACAGCGACAACGGAGAGGACGATTTCAGCGCATTCCGCAACGTAATGAACGAGATGTACGCAAAAGACATCAGCCGCAAGGTCAGAAGCTCTCACCGTCTCAGAGGAAATGCAGGTGAGCCCTTATCTCCGCCGCCATACGGATATATGAAGTCTCCCGATAACAAAAAGAGATGGATCATAGACGAGGAGGCGGCGAAGGTGGTACGGCAGATCTTTCAATGGTGCATTGAGGGCAAAGGCAATGAAACGATTGCTCGTTTACTGCAAGAAAGTGAAGTCTTAGTACCGCAGGCATATTGGCAAAGTAAAGGACTTGGACGAGGGGGCAAGAAAACACAGCCGAATCCGTACAAGTGGTGCAAGACCACAATCGGCAAGATGCTTGCCCAACAAGAGTATTGCGGGGATATTATCAATTTCAAGACCTACTCGAAGTCATTCCGAAATAAGAAGCGACTTGATAATCCCGAGGAGAATTGGGCGGTATTCAAGGACATTCACGAGCCGATCATTGACCGTGAGACCTTTGAAATGGTGCAGGAGCTTGTGGCAAAAACAATACGCCGCGCTCCCAAGAAGGAGAACGGCGAAAAGAATATGTTTTGTGGATTGCTCTATTGTGCCGATTGCGGCAGCCCATTGTGGTTTAATGTCAATCATCCTAACAAGTCCATCCAATACTTCAACTGCTCTAATTACAGAGCCAATCGCGGCACTTGTCCGTCAACCCATTATATCCGCGCCGATTCGATTGAGCAGGTGGTGATAGCGGAGCTACAAACTATTGCACGTTTTCTTGACGAGGAAGAGGATGAGTTTGCAGCCATGCTTGAAAGCAAAACTAACAAGGATATTGCCACCGAGCAAAAGCTTGCCGAATCTCAACTTGCCACGGCGAGAGCGAGAGTCAAAGAGATCGAACGCTTATACGAAAAGATCTATGAGGACAATGTAAACGGCAAGGTTTCGGACGAATGGTTTATGAAGCTCTCCCACAAGTACGAGGTAGAGATGGACGAGACCAAGAAAAACATCCTTGCTTTACGCGAAAAACTCGATAGCCTTGCGGAGAAGCGCCAAACCAAAGAGAACTTTGTAAAGGCGGTACGAAGCTTTATGGAGATGAAAACGCTGAACCCGGTGATCCTTCGTGAACTGATCGAAAAGATCGAGGTTTATCAGATCGAGGGAACAGGTAAGAACCGCACACAGCGCGTGGTTATCCATTACCGTTTCGTAGGTTGTCTGCAAATTCCCGAATGGTACAAAAAGCGTAAGGTAACCCTTGAAAGCAGACAAGGTGTAGCGGTAAACTATCTGCCAACAACGGCATAACAAAAGAAAAAAGAGCAGGAATCCTGCTCCAAATAACGAAATATAGGCAAAAAAATATCGAGTGTTCATCACTTTCGTTATGAACACTCGATATGGTGCGGGTAAAAGGACTTGAACCTTCACGAAGTTGCCCCCACTAGAACCTGAATCTAGCGCGTCTGCCAATTCCGCCATACCCGCTTAAATCTAAAACAAAACCGACCTTGCGGTCGGTTTTGCTTGGTGCGAGAAACGGGACTTGAACCCGTACGGTGTGAACCACACGCCCCTCAAACGTGCGCGTCTGCCAGTTCCGCCACTCTCGCATGTCGTTGTATCGACAACATTGATATTATACACCTTGTTTTCTCGTTTGTCAATAGTTTTTTTGAAATTTTTTCAAGTTTTTTCAAATTTTTTTCAAGTTTTTCTTATCTGAAAAAACCATTCATTACAGCCTCTGAAATGCACTTCATTCCCGTGGCGTTGGGGTGAAGTCCATCAGGGAGCATATCAACGCGCAAGCCCGACTCTCTGAGGTCCACGCACGGCACGCCGTAGTGCGCGCAGATGCGCTGTATTACGTCAACGAAGCTCGCGAGTCGCTCGTCGGGGTAATAGCTTTTGGTAAACGACGGTGTCATAGCGTAAATTTTAGCGTTTGGATAAAAATGCTTCATTCTAAGTATCGCGCAAACGTAAGAGTCAGCAAAGGAATCCCACTTTTTCGCCGTCAAATCAGCAGCTGCGGGAGCATTTTCGGGATCAAATTCTCCAAGCGTATAGTTTCTGCCCGCGTCGTTAGTTCCGCCGTAAAAGAGAATAACGTCGGGAGAGCCGTTAGAGCCGAGGTTCTTAATTCTCGTAAGAGACGCCATAGCGGCATCCTCGCCAACGTCGCCCTGATTGCCGTCGATCTTGTTTCTGACGCAAGAACCGGCCCAGCTGTCGTTTATGCCGAGCGTTGCGCCAAGCTCGTTTATAACGCGCATCCACCACGTTTCGTTTACGTCAGTCAGAAGCGTGTCCTGCGGATATCTTTTTCTGTGCTTGAGATTCACGCCGTCTGCCTCGGGGATATATCCCTCAAAGGTCGATATGCTGTCACCTAAAATAGAAATGATCATCTTAATTCTCCTTAAAAAGGGGTGGCGAGCCACCCCTTCCAAAATTAGTTCTTCTTTATAGCGTCGAGAATGTTGCTGAGCAGCTTTTCCTGATTGATGAGCGAGGCGCGAAGAGCGGCATCCTCCGCAGCCTTTGCGGCAGCAGCTTCCTCGGCTGCCTTCTTGTCAGCCTCTGCCTTTTCAGCGGCAATTCTGTCAGCCTCAGCTTTTTCGGCAATCGCCTTGGCGTGCATCTTGTTAGACATTTTTGAGATAATGCGAACCATTACGAAAATGCAGAAAGCTACGATAAGGAAATCGATGATAGTCTGGATCCAAGTACCCCAGAGGATAGCAACCTCCTTGGTAACGACCTCGCCCGCCTCGTCAAGGACCTCGGGGGTGATAACGGTCTTGATGCTGTCAAGGCTGCCCGAGCCCATAAAGATACCGATGAAGGGGTTGATTATGTAGTTGACGAAGCCCGTAACGATCTTACCGAACGCACCGCCGATTACAACACCGACTGCCATGTCAACAACGTTGCCGCGAGTAATAAACTTTTTGAAATCGGCGATAAAGCCGCCGTCCTTTTTCTTAGCCATAATAAAAACCTCCGTGCTAATTCAATTGTACTTATTATAACTGTAAAGATAAAATAAGTCAAGAGAAAATGTATTATTTGTCGAGAAAAAGATAAAATATTATCAGTTGTCTTTTTGAGAAACGGTTTTTCCGTCGGAAACGAACACAAGTGAGCCAAGCTCATCCGTGCGGTATGACTTGATGCCGAATTTACTGAGCCTTTCGACTATCTCTGAGTGGGGATGACCGTATTCGTTGTCCTTTCCGCAACAAATAATGCCGATGTCGGGGGAAAGCGCATTGAGCCACTTTTCGCCGCTTGACGATGACGAGCCGTGGTGTCCGAGCTTCAAAATATTACAGTTGATATTACTGTTTCCGAATTTTTTAAGGATATCGTTTTCCGCCTCAAGCTCCGCGTCGCCCGCAAGCATAACTCGCGTGCCGCCCCATTCGGCGAGGATCACGACGGAGTGATCGTTTACTTCTTTGTAATCGTTTCTCACGGGACCGAGAATATTTAGTACAAGCTCACCCACTCGGTATTTATCACCGCTGTGAGCTTCTTTGACGGTCAAGCCCTTCTGTGATATTGCCGTAAGCATATTGGTGTATGTTTTTGTGGTCGAGGGGCAGTTGGGCAAAATAACGTTTTTTATATCGTAATTTTTAATAACCATATCCGCGCCGCCTATGTGATCCTCGTGCGGATGGGTAAAGATGGCGTATTCTATCGTTTTTACGCCCTGCGATTTTAGGTATAGATCAAGCCCTTCCTCGCTGCTGTTCTTGCCTGCGTCTATCAATACGTCTCCCGCAGGCGTTCTTATAAGCACGGCGTCGCCTTGCCCGACGTCGATAAAGTGAAATTCCGCCGAGTCGGCAACGGCGGGCGGCGCGTCGTCGGTGCGGAAATGTTGATATGCCGCAAAGACGATCATCGCCACGATGATTATTATCAATACGGGCAATGGGAGCTTTGAAAGCCTCTTGGCTGTTGATTTTTTCATATGTTCCTCACTTGATTTTTTTATTTAATTATAACACAAAACGCGGATTTATCAATACTACAAGTTGATTTTGGGTAAAAAATATGTTAAAATATGTTGATACATTTATTTAACGTGTCGAAAACAAGGGATTGGGGCACACCTTGTCAAGCGGTAAAGAGATATTTGCTCATTCTTGCGGGATGCGTTTCTTTTTCAGTGGGTGTGGCTTGCTTTTACGAGCCGTCGAGCCTTGCTCCGGGAGGCGTTTCGGGAATCGCCCTGATCATACACGCGGTGTTTCCGCTTTTGCCTATAGGCTTTTGGCTTTTGGTTATCAACGTGCCGCTTATTTTAATAGGAGCGAAAATCTTTGGAAGGCGTTTTTTTATTGATACGCTGTTTGCTGTCGGCGTAAGCGCGCTTTTTACGGATATATTTTCGTCGCGCGTGAACGCTTTAACACACGACGCTGTTCTTGGCGCGACTGCGGGCGGCGTGCTCGTTGCGTTGGGGCTTGGCATCGTGTTAAGGTGCGGTGCGACCACGGGAGGAGTGGACATCGCGGTAAAGCTGTTAAAGTTGAGGTTGAGGCATGTTAATACGGGCATTGCTTTTTTAGCCTTTGACGGAGCCGTCGTTCTGACTTCGTGGGTGGTGCTTGGTGACGTTGATGCGGCTCTTTATTCGGTGCTGGCGCTTGCTGCGCAGACCGTCGTGCTTGATAAAATCCTTTACGGCGCGGACGGTGCGATGCTCGTTTATGTCATAAGCGTGAGCAATGGGCGGATTTCCGAGCGCGCTCGAGCCGAGCTTGACGTTGGGGCGACTATGCTTTACGGTCAAGGTGAGCATACGGGCAAGAGTAGGGAAATATTGCTTATTGTCGTTCGCCCCCGCCGACTTCCCGCAGTGCGCGATATTATAAAGGAAGAGGACGCGGCGGCGTTTGTGATAGTAACGAGATCCGTTGCCGTTTTTGGCAACGGCTTTAAGGATCATTTTGTAGAGGAGCTTTAGGTTATGGACGTTTTCGGCGGTAGACCGATGCTTCAAGCGGGTGCGCTTGCCGCCGTTATGGCGGTCTGCGGTTACAGCTTTGACAAAACGGGCAAGCTCGTGCTTGCTCTTTTGTTGCTTGCGGGCTTGCTTTTGTGCTTGATTTTGCTCGTCAGAAAAAATATAACCCCATATCGTTTTTTCGCAAACACCGTTGTCGTGCTTATAAGCCTTGGCGTTTTGATCAGCTGCCTTGCTTACTATGACGTGGGCTACCTCGGCTCGCTTCGTTTTACGGGCGAGGAAAGGGAAGTAAGGTGCGAAATAACCGACGTTCGCGGCACGGGCACTTTTTACACGGATTACGAGATAAATATCAAAAGCGTAGACGGCGAGGAGTGTGACGTTGACGCGCTGCTTGAATGCAACTACGTGGCAGACCTTAAGCGCGGCGACGTCGCAGTATTTTACGGCGCAAGCCTTAAGGATGCGCTCGCGTTTGACGATGGATACGCCAATCCGCTTTCCGAAGGGATATTCCTTAAAATGATATCCGGGGAGAGCGAAGATTACACCGTGGTAGGAACGGTGGGAGAGACCGTTTTTAGCAAAATGTCATCGTTCAATGCACGGCTCGCGGCAAGACTTGAAAATATCATAGACGGAGAGTCGGGCGTGCTTGCATCCGCTATGCTGCTGGGAGATACGGCGGACGTTTCGCCATCGGCGCGCAGAGATTTTTCGCGCGCGGGGGTATCGCATTTGTTTGCAATAAGCGGTCTGCATCTATCTATTATCGCCGCTGTCGTCGGAACGTTGCTGTTTTGGTTGGGGCTTGGCAAAGGGCCGCGCTTGGTGCTGCTTTTGGGCTTTATCGTTTTCTATCTCTTTCTTATAGATTTTCCCATAAGCGCCGTGAGGGCGGCTATTATGCTTGGCATAACCTACGTCAGCTACCTTTTGGGAATGTCGGACGACAGCCTTTCGTCCCTTGGTCTTGCCGCGTGGGTAATACTTATCGTGTCTCCTGCGGCGATACTTGACCTCGGCTTTATTCTTTCGTTCTGCGCAACGCTGGGTATACTTATAGTTACGCCCTCTCTTACCGAGGCGTTTACGAAAATCCTTCGTAAGAATCATTTTGAAATGCGCTTGGAGCTTGAAGCTGATCCTTCAAGGCGAGGTGAGCTTAACAAAAGGCGTAAGCGCTTTATAGCGTTTATAAACGCCGTAAACAAGGTGGCGTCTGCCATCGTGGTCGCCTTCGCGGTGTGGATATTTATGCTCCTTCCGGTTTGCTATAGCGTTGGAACTCTGTCACTTGCGTCCGTTCCCTCCAACCTTTTGCTTTCGCCCGTTGCCGCGGCGTTTATCTTGCTTTCGCTTTTTGCGCTCGTCCTCGGCGGCGTTCCTATCGTAGGTGCGCTCGTTGCTTCGGGAGCGGAGGCGGTTGGAGAAATTATCCTTGATATTACTTCGGCATTCTCCGAGCTTCATCACGTTATGCTTTCCTTACGCCACGATTTCGTCGTTCCCGTTGTAATCGTAGCAACCGCGCTTACCGTCCTTTTGGTTTCGCTAAAGTTAAGGAGGCGGCTTCTTGCGGTACTGCCGTCGTATCTCGGACTTGCGATCGTTATCGCCGGAGTGCTGACGTATAACGCTACCGCCGACTCCGTAAGAACGGACTTCATCTCCGTGGGTAACAACGACGCGATAGTTATGACCAAGGGTGACGAAGCCGTTATTTGCGATATTACAAGCGGCTCATCCTCCGTGCTGTACGATGGGTTTAAAATTGCCGCAGAGCGCGGCGCGACGGAAGTGGAAGCCGTGCTTCTTACGCATTATCACGAAAGACACGTCGGCGTGCTCGGCTCGTTTATGCAGTCCAAGCGCGTACGCCGCCTATATATTCCCACGCCTGCAAGTGCCTTGGATGCCGAGATAATGGCGCGCCTTTTCTACATTGCCGAGCGCGAGGGTGTTGCTTGCTTTATGTATATGGCGGATGAGGTGCTGGCGGTGTTGGGGTCCATAGAAATAAATATATCCGGTGTAAAAATCCCCGAAGGCTTTTATCACCCGAACACGTCAATTTACATAAAAGACGAAGATCAAAGCCTTGCTTACGTAAGCTCCTCGTGTATTGCGAAGGTGGGGAACGTTGAGACTTTGATAATAGGTTCTCACGGGCCTCGTCCGAGGCTTGATAAGGAGCTTTGGCTCCCAAGCGCAAAGAATCTGTATATTGCCGAGAGGGAGGTTCTTGAGAGCGTCGCGCAAATAGGGGATATCGAGTCATACGGCAGGGTATTCGTTGATTGTGATATCGTTTCGCTGGTTTTTGATTGATTTTTTGTAAAAATATACACTCGCAATTTCGGTTTTATTCTTGACAGTTTGGGGTTTTATTGTTATAATATGTACGTATGAAAATAGTTTTGTAAAAAACTGTTCATTTTTGTATATTCGGCGCATAGCGCTGATTATAAATTTTTATCCATATGGAGGAAAACCATGAAAAAAGTTTTATCACTTATTATGGCGATCGTTATGGTTGTTGCACTCGCTTGTTCTTTTGCCGCTTGCTCTGATGCAGGCTCCGGCAATGACGACGGATCCGGCAACGGCGATGCCAAGTCGATCAAGGTAGGTTTCATCTTCTTGCACGATGAAAACTCCACCTACGACAAAAACTTTATTGATGCCGCAAATGCAGCAGCTGCTGCAATGGGTCTCTCTGAAAAGGATGTAATTATGAAGGTTAACATCCCCGAGGGTCCTGAGTGCTACGACGCCGCTTGCGAGCTTGTTGACGAAGGCTGCGACCTCATCTTCGCTGACTCCTTCGGTCACGAGGACTTTATGATTCAGGCAGCTAAAGAGTTCCCTGAAGTACAGTTCTGTCACGCTACCGGTACTAAGGCTCACACTGAAAAGCTTTCCAACTACCACAACGCTTTCGCTTCCATCTACGAGGGCAGATATCTTGCAGGTATCGCCGCAGGTATGAAGCTTAACGAGATGATCGCCAGCGGCAAGATTACTGCCGAGCAGGCTGTTATCGGTTACGTTGGCGCATGGCCCTACGCAGAGGTTAAGTCGGGTTACACCGCATTCTTCCTCGGCGCTCGCTCCGTTTGCCCCACCGCTACTATGAAGGTTGAGTACACCAACTCTTGGTTCGATATCGCACTTGAAAAGACCGCTGCCGAGACTCTTATCGCAGCAGGCTGCGTACTCCTCAGTCAGCACGCTGACTCCGAGGGCGCTCCCAAGGCTTGTGAAGAGGCAGGCGTTCCTAACGTTGCTTACAACATCAGCACCATCAGCATCGCTCCCACCACCGCTCTCATCTCCTCTAAGATCGACTGGACTCCTTACATGAAGCTCATCATCGAGAAGACCAGAGACGGCAAGGGTAGTGAGATCCCCTACGACTGGTGCGGCGGCATTCAGGAAGGCTCCGTTAAGCTCACCGAGCTGAACGCCGCTTGCGCAGCTCCCGGCACTCAGGAGGCTATCGACGCCGCTATGGCACAGTTCAAGGCCGGCACTCTGAAGGTATTTGATACCTCCAAGTTCACCGTTGGAGGAAAGACTCTTACCGAGTATAAGGCAGACGTTGATTCCGATGCCGCTTTCACTCCCGACACTAACGTCGTTCACGACGGATACTTTGATGAGTCCGCCGACGGCAAGCGCTCCGCTCCTTACTTTGATATTATTATCGACGGTATCGAGGCAAGCAAATAAGTTTATAAAGCCATTTGGGGATGCCGAAATCGGCATCCCCAGAGGTGTTTTTCGTTATGAAAAGAGGATACAGCTTTGCGGTGCGTTTTCTTTTGATAGCGAAAAAACTGCTGAAAGGAATTAGAAATGAATCAGGTCGCCATTGAATTGCGCAACATTTCCAAACGCTTTGGTCGTATTCAGGCAAACAAGAACGTAAATCTTTCCGTATACAACGGCGAGATACTTGCGCTCCTCGGTGAAAACGGAAGCGGCAAGACCACGCTTATGAATATGATATCGGGCATCTACCACCCCGACGAAGGACAGATATTTATCGGCGGAAACGAGGTCTCCATCAACTCTCCGCACGATGCCTTCAATTTTAAGATCGGTATGATTCATCAGCATTTCAAGCTGGTGGACCTTTTTACCGCCGCGGAAAACATAGTTCTCGGACTTAACGAGAAAGGGAAATTCAATCTTGCCGAGGTTTCAAAGCGAGTTAACGAAATAAGCGAAAAATACGGGTTTGACATAGACCCTAACAAAAAGATATACGAAATGTCCGTTTCCGAGAAGCAGACCGTTGAGATAGTCAAGGTGCTTTACAGGGGCGCAGACATCCTTATCCTTGACGAGCCCACGGCAGTTCTTACTCCGCAGGAGGCCGGTAAGCTTTTTGACGTCGTTCGCCGTATGCGAAATGACGGAAAGGCGATAATCATCATTACTCATAAGCTTCACGAGGTGCTTGCGCTTTCCGATAAGGTGGCGGTTCTTCGACACGGCGAGTACGTCGGCACCGTCAATACTGCCGAAACGAATGAGGATGAGCTTACCGAGATGATGGTCGGTAAGAAGGTTGAGCTCAATATTCATCGCCCCGAGCCAATAGATTCGGAGGACAGGATCGTTGTTGAGCATATAAATTGCCATAACAGAGACGGTGTCAAGCTCCTTGATGACGTAAGCTTCGTTGCGCGTTCGGGCGAGATACTTGGTATCGCAGGCATTGCGGGAAGCGGTCAGCGAGAGCTTCTTGAGGCTATTGCGGGACTCCAAAAGCTCGATGGCGGTTCGATAATATATCACGATCCCAAAACGGGCAAAGAAGAAAATCTCAGAGATAAAACTCCGATTCAGATAAGAGAGCTTGGTGTGCGCCTTTCCTTCGTTCCCGAGGACAGACTTGGCATGGGACTCGTTGGAGATATGGACATCGTCGATAATATGATGCTCCGTAGCTACCGTAGCGGACGCTCTATGTTCGTTCAAAGACAAGAGCCCGAGGCACTTGCTGAAAGAATTATCGAGCAGCTTGGCGTTGTAACGCCCGGAACGGACGTGGCAGTCCGTAAGCTGTCGGGTGGAAACGTACAAAAGATCCTCATCGGGCGCGAGATCGCGTCTGCCCCCACTGTGCTTATGGCGGCGTATCCCGTAAGAGGTCTTGACGTTAATTCCTCTTACCTCATCTACGATCTTCTCAACGAGCAAAAGCAAAAAGGCGTTGCCGTTATCTTCGTAGGAGAGGATCTTGACGTTCTCGTTGAGCTTTGCGATCGCATTATGGTTATCGGAAGCGGAAAAATAACGGGTATCGTTGATGGTAGAAATGCCACCAAGAATGAAATAGGATATCTTATGACCAAAACCGTAGGAGAGGAGGAAAACAGCAATGCAAAATGAAAAAGTAAACGCTTCGGTCGTCACGAAAAAGACACACGAGCCCTTTATCCACATCACTAAGCGTAACGATATGCCGCGTCTTAAGTCTTGGGGAATAAGAGCCGCCGTGCTGCTTGTTGCTATGCTTTTCTGCGCGCTTCTCGTCATGCTTTTGACGGGTGAAAATCCTATAAACGTTTTTTCCTCGATGATCAACGGTAGCTTTGGTACGTCGCGCAAGCTGTGGAATCTTTTACAGTCTGCCGCTATCTTGCTCGGTATCTCTCTTGCCGTTACGCCTGCTTTCAAAATGCGCTTTTGGAATACGGGCGCAGAGGGGCAGGTGCTTATCGGTATGCTCGCAAGCGTTGCTTGTATGTTCTACATTGGCGACGCGATCCCCTCGTGGCTTCTTATAGTCATTATGTTCTTTGCCAGCGTTATTGCAGGCGCGGTTTGGGCGGGTATTCCCGGCTTTTTCAAGGCAACGTGGAACACTAACGAAACACTCTTTACCCTTATGATGAACTACGTTGCGATGCAGCTCGTTTCGTTCTTCATTATGATATGGGTTCCCAGCGGCTCAATGATACTTGGCGTTGTAAACGCCAACACTCAAAGCGGATGGTTTCCGTCGATAGCGGGACAGAAATACCTTCTTAACATAATAATCGTTGCTATAATTACGGTCATCGTATACGTTTATCTCAAAAAGACCAAGCAGGGTTACGAGATCGCCGTCGTCGGTGAAAGCGAGAATACCGCAAGATATATAGGCATCAACGTAAAGAAGGTGATTATTCGCACCGTGCTTATCTCCGGCGCGCTTTGCGGCGTTATGGGATGGATTCTTGCTGCGGGAACTGCCCACTCTATTACCGCGAACTCTGTGGGAGGTAACGGTTTTACCGCTATTATGATTTCGTGGATGTCAAAGTTCAACCCCGTGGTTATGGTGTTTTCATCCCTGCTCGTGTGCTTCCTGCAAAGAGGTGCGGGCGAGATAGCATCCTCACTCCGTCTTAATTCGAGTGTGGGCGAGGTCCTTACGGGAGTTATAATTCTTTTCATCATCAGTAGCGAGTTCTTTATCAATTATAAGATCAATTTCCGTCATAAAAAGCAAAAGGAGGAGACGAAATGAGTGTACTTACCTCAATAATGGCATTCATCGCCGCCGCTATCATTCAAGGCACTCCCTTGCTTTTTGGTGCAACGGGTGAGATCATCACCGAAAAGAGTGGAAACCTCAACCTCGGTATCCCTGGTATTATGTATATCGGCGGTATTTCGGGTATAATCGGCGGCTATCTTTACGAGCATTTCTGCGCCGAGCCCATCCCCGTGCTTTGCGTTATTATTTCGCTTCTCGCGTCTCTTGCGGGTTCGACCTTTATCGCGCTTATCTACAGCTTCCTTACCATTACCCTGAAGGCAAATCAGAACGTCGTCGGTCTTGCTCTCACCACCCTTGGCGTAGGGCTTGGCAACTTTTACGGCGGCTCTCTCCTTAAAATGTTTGGCGAGAGCGGTTCTATCTCGCTTCTCGTTACGGGAAATGCGTATAAAACGAAGATTCCGTTTTTGTCCGACCATCTTGGCATTATAGGCGAGACGTTCTTTTCCTTCGGCTTCCTCGTTTACCTTTCTATTTTTATCGCGCTCTTTGCACAATGGTTTCTCAACCGTACGCGAGTCGGACTCAACCTCCGCGCCGTCGGTGAAAACCCCGCAACCGCAGATGCCGCAGGTATCAACGTTTCAAAATACAAATATCTTGCAACCTGCATAGGCGGCGCAATAGCGGGACTTGGCGGACTTTATTTCGTTATGGATTACACGACGGGCGCGTGGACGAATAACGGCTTTGGCGACCGCGGATGGCTTGCTATCGCTATCGTTATTTTCGCTTTGTGGAAGCCGCGTAGCGCAATATTCAGCTCCTACGTTTTCGGCGGACTTTATATCGCTTGTATCTTTATCCCCGGACTTTCGGGCAGCACCAAGGAGCTTATCAAGATGCTTCCTTACCTCGTTACCATAATCGTTCTTGTGTTTACAAGCTCAAGAAAGAAGAAGGAGCATCAGCCCCCTGCGGCGCTTGGTAAGTCGTATTTCCGCGAGGAAAGATAATGCAAGTTTTCAAATACGAAAGTATTGATTCGACCTTTTTGGAGAGTGGGCGTATTCTGCCCACTCTTGGAAAGGGCGAATATTTGTTTTTAACAAAAGAGCAAACCGCAGGCAGAGGTCAGGGCGACCATAGCTTTTGCTCCCCGCGTGGTAACGGTATATACGCAACCTTGCTCGTTAAACGGGATTTTGACTTGAAAACGGAGCTTCCGCTCGTCAGCCGTTTGACTTCGCTTGCCGCTGTTTGCGCAACTCGCGTGCTTTCCGAATATCGCGACGGACTTCGCATCAAATGGATAAACGATCTCCTTTACCAAGATAAAAAATACGGCGGAATACTCAGCGCCACTTCCATCGAAAAGGATAAAATAACCGCATTTCGCATAGGCTTTGGTATAAATCTCGGCAGCGCTCCGCTTCCTCAGAAGCTGTGCGGAAATGCGATCAGCCTCAACATTGAGTGCGACGGCGATGCCGTGGCTCAAGCCATTGCCGAGCTTATAGTGCGCTCGCTTAACGACGATTTTCTTTTTGAATACCGCTCACTTTGTACTACGGTGGGAAAAAAAGTAATACTTGACAGCGGCGAAATAGCACTTGCGCGAGAAATATGCGACGATTTTACCCTTAACGTTGAAACCCAAACGGGGAATATCGTAAATTTGAAAAATACGGCAGGCATAAAAATATTATGAAAGGGCTGTATCAGTTAGATGCAGAAGTCGCGATTTTGCCGCCATCGGCGTACGAGGGTACGCCAGAGGGCAAAATCGCGGCTAAAAAATACGTATAAAAATCGAAATCCGAAAGGATTTCTACCTTAAAAGAGCGCTTTTTCACATCCTTTGGGACGAAAAAACGGTCTTTTTTCTTTACTTGTTTTTGTATTTTTGTTCTGCGCTAAATCAGCCCTTTTTTTGTCGCAAGCTGGGGAGATGTGTCATAATCTATAATAGGTGCTTTTTCAACTCTTGGCACGGGAGGCGGTAATGAAAAAAATCAAAAAAATTGCAGTTCTCGGAGGAGACGCGCGGCAAGCGGCACTTGCGGCAATGCTTGCGGAGACCGGATACGAAACGGCTACTTGGGCTGTAAACGGAAACATCGGCGGAGCTGTGCGTTGCGCCAAGTGGCGCTCGGCGCTTGCATCGGCTGATGCGATAATTATTCCCATCGTGGCAGAGGACGGTGGGGGCAGGCTCAACGTTTCGCCAAGCTTTACGGAGGACGTTCCGCATCTTCGCGACATCCTTGACGCATCAAGCGGCGTTGTTTTGGGCGGAAAATTGCCCGATTCTTTTTTGAGCTACGCCAAAGAGCAAAGCAGGGAAGCTATCGACTACTTTTTGAACGAGGAGCTTCAGATATTGAATGCTTTACCGACGGCCGAGGGCGCGGTAGCCGTTGCTTTTGAAAATCTCGATCGCACGATATTTTCCTCAAGCATTCTCGTTGTCGGATACGGAAGAATAGGCAAGGCGCTTGCCTCGTTGCTTTGGCGTATGGGGGCAAGGGTGGACGTAGCCGCACGGAAGGACTCGGAGCTTGCACGGATAGAAATATCGGGTATGACACCGAGGAGTATATCCGCAGACTCGCTTTCGCGTCTCGTCGCGGGTGGCTACGACGTAGTTTTCAATACGGTTCCGTGCGTGCTTTTTGACGCCGAAGTGCTCAAATCCGCCCGCGAGGAAACTCTCTATGTTGACCTTGCTTCAAGTCCCGGCGGCTTTGATTTTAACTACGCCAAGGAGAGAGGACTCAGAGTTTTGAAAGCGCTATCGCTGCCGGGAAAGTATTTTCCACGGTCGGCGGGAATGATAATCGGTAAGATAGTTCTTAATTATTTAAGTAATCTTGAAGAAAAATAGAAAAGACAAATATTGCTTTTCTGTTTTTCTATATCTCTGTAAGTGGTGATGAAATGAAGATCGGATATGCTATGTGCGGTTCGTTTTGCACCCACAAAAAATCTCTTGAAATTCTTAGAAAATTAAAGGATAACGGATATGAGATCCTTCCTATAATCAGCGAGATATCCGCGACTTCGGACACGAGATTCGGAACGGCTGAGTCGCTCGTTTGGGCTGTTGAGGATATTTGCGAAAACAAGGCTATAAAGACAATTATTGCGGCGGAGCCATTAGGTCCGCGCGAGGTGCTTGACGCACTCGTTATTTGTCCGTGTACGGGAAACACGCTTGCGAAGCTCGCTTTGGGTATTACCGATACTACCGTAACGATGGCGGCAAAGGCACACCTTCGCAGTGACCGACCGCTTATAATTGCACTTGCCACGAATGACGCGCTTTCGGGAAATTTAAAAAACATTGCTACGCTCTATTCCCGTAAAAACGTGTATTTCGTCCCGCTTTTGCAGGACGATCCCGTGGCAAAACCGCATTCCTTGGTGGCTGATTTTGACCTTGTTCCCGACGCGTTGCTTGCGGCAATTTCGGGCAACGGGCACCAAATGCGCAAATTATTCAACTGAATTTTCCCCATTGTGCTCGTCACAATGGGGTTTTGAATATATTTCACTTGACACGAAAACGGTTTTGTTGTATAATATATTAGATTATTTTAATTATATTGTAAACGGTTGTCAAAAATGAATTACAGAAACAGAGTTATCAGCGCACAGGAGGCGGCAAGGCGAGACGCTTGTATTGCTAAGGTGCGTTCCCTCAATTCAGACAAAGCACTGAAAATATTTATAAACACCTTCGGATGTCAGCAAAACGAGGCGGATGCCGAGAGCATCGCGGGAATGTCGGCGCTTATGGGATATTCACTCACCGATTCTCCCGACGTTGCCGATCTTATCGTGGTCAACACTTGCGCCGTGCGAGAGCACGCCGAGAAAAAGGCTCTTTCCGTCGTCGGTCAGTATAAACATTGCAAAAAGAATAAGCCCTCGCTCGTTATCGCCGTGTGCGGTTGTATGGTTTCGCAAAAGCACCGCGCCGACGAGATAAAAATGAAATATCCCTACGTCGACTTCACCTTCGGCACGTCGGAGCTTTATAAATTTCCCGAACTCCTTGTCAAAAGGCTGGAGGGCGGCAAACGCGATTTTCTTCTTCCGACGGACGAGCCTCCGATCGCCGAGGGCGTTGCTCCGTCGCGCTCCTCGCGTTATCGCGCGTGGCTCAGCGTAATGTACGGATGCAATAATTTTTGCTCGTATTGTATAGTTCCTTACGTCCGCGGCAGGGAGCGAAGCCGCGATCCGCGCGTTATCGAGGACGAGTTTCGCGCTCTTGTAAAGGGCGGATATCGCGACATAACCCTGCTCGGACAAAACGTTAATTCTTACGGACAGAAATGTACCTTTGATTGTAATTTTGCAGAGCTTCTGCGCCGTCTTTCCTCGGTTGAGGGGGATTATAAGCTGCGTTTTATGACGAGCCACCCGAAGGACGCCACGCGCGAGCTTGTTGACGTTATGGCGTCGTCGGAGCATATTGCAAAGCAGTTCCATCTGCCGCTTCAATCGGGAAGCAACTCCATACTCAAAGCTATGAATCGAGGATATACGGTAGAAAAGTATCTCGATACCGTAGGATATATCCGCGAAAAAATGCCCGACGTAACGCTTACGTCCGATATAATCGTCGGCTTTCCGGGCGAGACGGAGGAGGATTTTGAGGCAACGCTTGACGTGCTACGCCGCGTAAGATACGATATGGTGTATTCCTTTATATACTCGCCTCGCACGGGCACGCCCGCCGCAGAAATGGCGGATCAGATAGCCGAGGACGTAAAGGGCGAGCGACTTCGTCGACTTCTTGAACTGCAAACGCAGATCGCCGAGGAAAAGAATGCCGAGCTGCTTGGCACAGAGCAAAGAGTGCTTTGCTACGGCACAAGCAAAAACAACGACGGTATGCTTGAGGGCAGAACCGAAGGGAATAAAATAGTGCTTTTCAAGGGTGATAGCAGCCTTGAGGGCAAATACGTAAACGTAAAAATCACCGAAACGCATCCATTTGTGATGTACGGAGAAAAATATTGAAAAATCAGGAGATAAAAACCATGGAAAGAACAGAAATCATCGCTCTTGCCGAAAAGGTCGGCGAGGCTATCAAGGACAGCGAGCTTATGAAGGCTTACGAGGAGGCAGAAAAGAAGTATTCTACCGACGAGGCTCTTCAGACCAAGATACGCGAGTATTCCATTCAGCAGCAGGTTCTCGCTGAGGAAACCGCCAAGAACCCCGTAAACGAATTTCTCGTTGAGAGCATTCAGAAAAGACTTTACGCTCTTTACGAAACCATCACCGCTGCCGAGACCTTGGTTGAGTTTTCTCAAAAGCAGGATGCGGTACGTGGACTTCTTACCGAAGTAAACAACAAGATCATGCAGGTCGTAACGGGTGAGGACCCCAATGGCGGCTGCACACACGATTGCAGTACCTGCTCGGGCTGCCACTGATAAATTGATTTTCCGAGAGGAAGGAGGGCAATGCCATGACTCCAATGATGGAGCAATACTTTGAAATCAAAAATCAATACAAGGACTGTTTGCTTTTCTACCGTCTCGGAGATTTTTACGAGATGTTTTTTGACGACGCCATAACGGCGTCAAGAGAGCTGGAGCTTACCTTGACGGGCAGAGATTGCGGAGAAAAGGAGCGCGCACCTATGTGCGGAGTTCCATTCCACAGCGCGGACGGCTATATTGCAAAGCTTATTGAAAAAGGCTACAAGGTAGCTATTTGCGAGCAGATAGAGGACCCGTCAAAGACCAAAACGCTTGTCAAGCGCGACGTTATCCGCTTGATAACTCCGGGTACGGTAAGAGAAGCTGAAATGCTCAACGAAGCAAAGAACAACTACCTTTGCTCTATATGTATTTCCGAGCACGGAAGCGGTATATGCTTTGCCGATATTTCAACGGCGCAGATATTTGCCACCGATTTTATCGGCGCAGATTGTACCGCCGACCTTCTTAATGAGCTTGCCACGTATTCACCGAGCGAGGTGCTTATAAACGTAAGCGCTTCAAGCGTTCCCGAACTTTCCGCGTTTATCCGTTCAAGGCTTAACGCGATGCTTGAAGACGGCAGAGGAGAGAGCTTTGAGTATTCCGAGGCACTCTCGCGCGTGGAGCTTCAGTTTGCCGATGCAATAAGAAGCAACGACAAGGAAAAGCGCGAGCTTATCTGTGCGCTCGGCGGACTTATTGAGTACATAGCTCTTACTCAAAAGACCGATATTTCGTATATGCGTGACCTCAATATTTACGAAAGCGGTCAGTATATGCAGCTCGACGTTGCCACAAGGCGCAATCTTGAGCTTACCGAGACCATGCGCTCAAAGGATAAAAAGGGAAGTCTGCTTTGGGTGCTTGATAAAACGAAAACCGCGCCGGGCAAGCGTATGCTCCGCCAATGGATAGAGCGTCCGCTTCTCAATCTCGCAATGATAACGAGGCGGCAGAGTGCCGTGGGCGAGCTTTTCGATAATTACATATTAAGAGAGGACCTGACGGATCTCTTGTCGGGCGTTCTTGATATGGACAGACTTGTAACCAAGGTGATATACGGAAGCGCAAATGCGCGCGACCTTCGCTCGATTTGCTCAACGCTTTCGCTTATCCCTTCTATCAGAGAGCTTTTGTCAGCGTGCGAGGGAGACGAGCTGAAGGCGCTGCGCGAAAGCCTTGATCCCCTTGCGGACGTGCGTGATGCCATCGACGCGGCGATAACGGACGAAAACCCTCCGTTCAGCGTAAGAGAGGGCGGTATGATCCGAGCGGGCTACAACGAAGAAGTTGATAAGCTCCGCGAGATAGTAAGCGGCGGCAAGGGCTGGATACAAAAAATAGCGGACAGAGAGAAGGAAGCCACGGGCATAAAGACTCTCAAGGTCGGCTACAATAGAGTGTTTGGCTATTACATCGAGGTCAGCAAGAGCTTCGTTGATATGGTGCCCGACCGATACATCAGAAAGCAGACGCTAACGAACGGCGAGCGATATATCACGGAGGAGCTAAAGGAGCTTGAGTCTACCGTTCTCGGTGCTTCGGACAAGCTCTCCGCGCTTGAATACGATATTTTTTGCGGCGTAAGGAATCTTACGGCAGAAGCGGCGGCGAGAATAAGAACGGTCACGGCTTGCCTTGCAAGGCTTGACGTTTATTGCTCGCTTGCATCCGTTGCGGCAAAGAATAACTACGTTTGCCCGTCGCTTAACGATAAAAATATGTTCGACATAAGGGACGGACGGCATCCCGTTGTCGAAAAATTCGTCAAGGATGCGTATTTCGTTCCAAACGACACGCATCTTGATATGAAAAATAACCGCGTGATGATAATCACGGGTCCCAATATGGCGGGTAAATCCACCTATATGCGTCAGGTCGCGCTTATGGTCATTATGACGCAGATCGGCTCGTTCGTTCCCGCCGCGTCCGCGGATATGTGCATAGTTGACCGCGTATTTACGCGCGTTGGTGCATCGGACGATCTCGCATCGGGACAATCCACGTTTATGCTTGAAATGTCGGAGGTTGCGACCATCCTTCGTTCTGCTACCAAAAACAGCTTCATCATTTACGATGAAGTCGGCAGGGGAACGTCAACTTTCGATGGAATGAGCATAGCGAGGGCTATCCTTGAATATACGCAAAGCCGTAAGGTAGGCGCAAAGACTATGTTTGCAACTCACTACCACGAGCTTACGTCGATAGCCGATGAATTTGAGGGTATAGTGAATTACAACATAGCTGCAAGAAAGCGCGGCGACGGCATCGTTTTCCTGCGCAAAATAGTCCCCGGCTCGACCGACGACAGCTACGGCATCGAGGTTGCAAAGCTTGCGGGAATTCCTTCCGAGGTCATCAAGCGCGCTCGCGAGGTTCTGGCGGATGTTGAGGCGCGTTCAAGAGCGGCAAACGTTCTCGGCGCTGTCGAAAAGCAAGAGGACGATACCCTTATCACAGTTGACGATTGCATAAACGATAGAATAATTGACGATATAAGAGCCGCGGATGTTAACAATATGTCGCCGTTCGAGGCACTCAATCTGCTTTACGAGCTTCAAAAAAGACTAAAATAACAAGGAAAGGAGTCGGGGAATGGGAAAGATAAACGTTTTAAGCTTCGAGGTTGCCAATTTAATAGCCGCGGGCGAAGTAGTCGACCGCCCTGCCTCCGTAATCAAGGAGCTTGTCGAAAACTCCATAGACTCGGGCGCTGACCGAATCACCGTTGAAATACAGCGCGGCGGTATTATGCTGATGCGCGTTACCGACAACGGTTGCGGTATGTCGCCCGAAGACTTGCCCGTTGCCGTCAAAAGACACGCGACGAGCAAAATAAAAACCGCAAAAGACCTTGACGGAATCATCACTCTCGGTTTTCGCGGCGAGGCGCTTGCCGCGATTTGCTCCGTTGCCGACGTGAGAATTATTTCAAAGACGAAAGACGCCGCACTTGGCGCGATGCTTGAGATAAATTCGGGAAGAACGGGCGAGATCACGGAACGAGGGGCGACGGACGGCACGACTATAATAGTCGAAAATCTTTTTGCCAACGTTCCCGCGCGCCTTAAATTCTTAAAAAGAGATCAAACCGAGGCAATGGCGGTTTCGACGGTTGTTGAAAAAATCGCCCTCTCGCACCCCGAAATAGCATTCAGGCTTATTTCGGACGGTTCGGTGAAGCTTGAAACCGCGGGAGACGGCAAGCTTGCGGGAGTTGTAAGATCTGTTTACGGCAAGGATTTTGCCGCAAAAACACTACCCGTCAAAGCTTCAATGGACGGGGTGGAGATAAGCGGCTTCATTACGTCACCCGACGCGCCGAGAGCTAACAGAAATTATCAGAATTTCTTTATAAACGGTCGATACATCAAAACCAAAACTGCTACTGCTGCTATTGAGCAAGCGTATTCCTCTTATATACCGCCTGATAAATTCCCCGGCTGTATATTAAACATAACGCTTTCTCCGAGCGTTGTCGACGTTAACGTTCACCCTTCAAAGCTTGAGGTCAAGTTTTCCAACGAGCGCCCGGTATTTGATAGCGTTTACCACGCCGTAAGGTCGGCGCTCCAAGAGAACCAACAGCGCCCCGAGCTTGAGCTTAGCGGTGGCACTAAAATGAATTTTGCGGGCGGTGCAAATTTCCGAGTGAGCTCGGCGTTCGTTCCCGTTCGTGATAAAAGACTTGAGGGCGCGCTAAAGCCGCACGCGCAGATAAATATTACGGAGGCTTACACCGAGCCTGTGCCGACCGTAGCGCCGAGATCGCAAGCTCAGCCAACACCTGCGGCAAATGATAGCCCCCTTCGCGCAAGCGTTAATATTGCTGAAAAAGAAGCGAAACTCGTTAATATTGTCGAAAAAGAGCCGAAGGCTGAACCCGAAAAGCTACCCGTCGCGCCCATTATCCCCAACATTTCATACAGAATAGTCGGTGAGCTTTTTAATTCGTACATTATCGTAGAAAAGGAGTCCTCGATGCTCGTCATTGACAAGCACGCGGCGCACGAAAGACTCAATTTTGAGAAAATGAAAAAGCTTTTGTACTCCACGGAGCGCACCTCACAGCAGATCGCAGTTCCCATTGAAATAATGCTGATGAGTGACGAGGTTGCCGCGATAGAGGAGTACCGCCGAAGCATTGAGGGTGTGGGCTTTGAATTCAAAACCACTAAAAACACGGTTTACGTAAGCGAAATTCCCACGGGAATACCGCAAAACGACGTTCCTTCGATGTTTGAGGGCTTTGCCGATGCAATAAAAAACAGCACGGGATGTGTATCGATAAACGCCGACGAAGTATTCGAAAAGGCACTTTATCAGGCATCGTGCAAGGCATCCATAAAGGCGGGGCGCGTCTACCCGCAGGAATATATCGAAAAGCTCGTAAAGGATCTTTTTGAAAACCCCGAAATTACTTACTGTCCCCACGGCAGACCCGTTGCATTTGAGATCAGCCGCAACGAACTAAATCATAGATTTAAGAGAAGTTGAAAATGTTTGAATTGATTTTAACCGAGGGCCGCGCAAGACGCGCCGTTCTCCACACGGTACACGGAGACATACAGACTCCCGTTTTTATGAACGTTGGCACTTGTGCCGCAATAAAGGGCGGCATTTCTGCCATCGACCTTATTGACGTAAATTGTCAGGTCGAGCTTTCCAATACTTATCACCTGCACATTCGTCCGGGCGATAAGCTCATACACGATCTCGGCGGTCTGCATAAGTTTATGAACTGGAAGGGCCCGATCCTTACGGATAGCGGCGGATTTCAGGTTTTCTCACTCTCCCAGCTCAGAAAAATAACCGAGGAAGGCGTTAAATTCGCCTCTCATATCGACGGCAAGCGTATTTTTATGGGACCCGAGGAAAGTATGCAGATACAGGCAAACCTCGCTTCAACCATCGCTATGGCGTTTGATGAGTGCATTGAAAATCCCGCTCCCTACGAATACGTAAAGCAATCCTGCGAGAGAACGTCACGCTGGCTTCTCAGATGCAAGGCAGAAATGGCAAGACTTAAGGCTCTGCCTGATACCATAAATCCTCACCAGCTCCTTTTCGGTATAAATCAGGGTAGCACCTACGAGGATCTTCGTATCGAGCACATGAAGCAGATTGCGGAATATGACCTTGACGGATACGCGATAGGCGGTCTTGCCGTCGGTGAGGCTACCGAGGATATGTACCGCATCATCGATGCGGTTGAGCCGTATATGCCCAAGGACAAGCCGAGATACCTTATGGGCGTTGGTACTCCGCTCAATCTCATTGAGGCGGTATATCGCGGAGTGGACTTCTTTGACTGCGTTATGCCCAGCCGCAACGCTCGCCACGGCAACCTCTTTACTTGGCACGGAAAGGTCAATATTCTCAATGAAAAATACGCCCTTGACGATCGTCCCATAGACGAAAATTGCGGATGTCCCGCGTGCCGCAATCACAGCCGCGCGTATATCAGACATCTTCTTAAGGCTAAGGAAAACCTCGGAATGCGCCTTGCGGTGCTTCACAATCTCTATTTCTATAACGAGCTTATGGAGAAGATACGCGAGGCCCTTGACGAGGGAAGATACGAGGAATTTTATAATAAGTACAGAAATATACTCGGTGAACGTTCGGTTAACTGATAATTAATATCTAATTTACTTATTTCTATTGCTATTTTATAATTTTTGTTATATAATATCCATGTTGAAATTTTAGGAAAGGAGATATAGATATGATTTCTGCCGTTAAAAACTTCTTTCTGACTTTTATTATTGCGATCTTTGTTTTTATTTTCGTTGCATACCCCATTGCTCACTTTATCGTTATAAACCTTTCGGAAACGTACGTTGAAGGGGGAGAAGCTAACAAACCTTCCGCAGACGATCCGCAAGGCGACAACGATCAGCCCGGTGTTCCGTCGTTTTACGGCGACGGTGGCACGTCCACCAACGTGCTGATGGTGTTGACCGACTATCGCCCGTCAACGTATTCAAACTATGACCCCGAGGTGTTAAAGCGTCTTTACGGTATAGAAAAGATAGTCCCGTCGCCGTCCATTCCGAAGGACCTTGCGAAACCCGCAAAGCTCTCGGTGATGTCGGACCTGACCGTTGACTACTCAAACTATCACGTTGCTGATGACGGCTCGCTCATCTTCAAGGACGGCTTTTATGAGGTTCCATACCGCGAGATAAACGCCACAACGATAATCCTTATGCGTATCGACAAGGAGCGAGGGCATACGAGCTTCACGATCTTCCCAACGAACGCATACGTTATGGTTGAGGGCGTCTACGTTCAGCTTGCTGACGTTTATGCCAAACACGGAATGCGATTCTTGATAGACCGTATTCATGCGTTGACGGGTGTAAGCATTGACAACTACATCCTCACCTCGTTTGAGACTTTCCCACAGCTTCAGGACGCGCTTTTGCCGGGAGGTGTCAGTTGTACCGTTCCAACAAATCTTTACCTGAACGATCCGGGGCGCGACCTTTATATCAGCTTGGCTATGGGCAGACGGTTGCTTGACGGCGCGGGGGCTTTGAACCTTCTTGTGTTTGATGCGTATAACGATGCAATAAACACGCAGTCGACGACGGCCATAAGGTACGTCAGGGAAATGTATTCTCAGTACACGAACATTATTAACTACGCTTCCGCTCCTAAAAGCATCGTCAAGCTTATCGATAATTGCGATACCGATTTTACCGCGGAAAAACTACTTGAAAACATTGATATGATGTTCAAGTACTCCACGTCGCAGATCGAGATAAACGTTCCTACCACCAAGAAGATGGTTGGAAACAAGGTTCTCACCATAATCAACGACGATGATGCGATAAGAGCATTTTCAAATTTCAGAAAAATATATAATTAAAAAGGATATTGAAAAATGGACAACAAAGCAAAAACAATGGACAAAATAGTCGCTCTGTGTAAGAATCGCGGCTTCATTTTCCCCGGCTCCGAAATTTACGGCGGACTTGCAAATTCTTGGGACTACGGACCTCTCGGTGTTGAGTTCAAGAACAACGTAAAAAAGGCGTGGTGGAAGAAATTCGTTCAGGAGTGCAAGTATAACGTAGGTCTTGACTGCGCTATCATAATGAATCCTGAAACTTGGGTAGCTTCGGGTCACGTTGGCGGCTTCTCCGATCCCCTTATGGATTGCAAGGAGTGCAAGACTCGTCATAGAGCCGATAAGCTTATTGAGGAATATGCGTTTGCAAACGGACTTGACGACAATCCTGCGGGCTGGACCTTTGACGAGATGGCAGCCTACATCAAGGAAAAAGAGATCGCTTGCCCCGATTGCGGATGCAAGGAGTTCACCGATATTAAAAAGTTCAACCTGATGTTCAAGACTTATCAGGGTGTTACCGAGGATTCTACCACCGAGCTTTATCTCCGCCCCGAAACCGCGCAGGGTATTTTCGTTAATTTCCCCGCAGTTCAACGCTCCACGAGAAAGAAGCTCCCCTTCGGCGTTTGTCAGATCGGTAAATCTTTCAGAAACGAGATAACCCCCGGTAACTTCGTATTCAGAACCCGCGAGTTCGAGCAGATGGAGCTTGAATTCTTCTGCAAGCCCGGCACCGACCTTGAGTGGTTCGCATTCTGGAAGAACTACTGCCATCAGTTCCTGCTTGATCTTGGTATGAAGGACGAAAACCTCAGACTCCGTGATCATAGCCCCGAGGAGCTTTGCTTCTATTCGAAGGCAACTACCGACTTTGTGTTCCTGTTCCCGTTTGGTTGGGGCGAGCTTTGGGGTGTTGCGGACCGTACCGACTACGACCTTGGTCAGCATGCCGAGCATTCGGGCAAGGATATGACGTATTTCGATCCCGAGACCAACGAAAAGTACATTCCCTACGTTATCGAGCCCTCTCTCGGTGCAGACCGCGTTGCTCTTGCGTTCCTTGTTGACGCTTACGACGAGGAGGTCATTGATGCCGAAAAGAACGATATCCGCGTAGTTCTTCACCTCCATCCCGCTCTTGCACCCTTCAAGGCTGCCGTTCTTCCTCTCTCGAAGAAGCTCAGCACAGAGGCTGATGAGGTCTACACCATGCTTTCCAAGAAGTTCAGCGTAGACTTTGACGAAACGGGCTCTATCGGTAAGAGATATCGTCGTCAGGATGAGATCGGAACGCCTCTTTGCATCACCTACGACTTTGACTCCGTTGAGGATAAGTGCGTAACCGTGCGCGACAGAGATACTATGCAGCAGGTTCGCGTTCCCATCGACGAGCTTGAAGCTTATATCGAAAAATATATCGCATACTAATAAAACGTAAATAAAAAGCTCGCCGCAAAGCGATCTTCTCATAAGGATGATCCCCCCGACAGATTTTTGAATGTCTGTCGGGGGGATCGCATCAATCAACTGAAAATTATTTCTCTTGCCGTTTTTTCCATTCGTTTTTTAGTAAACTATACATACAAGCATCCACGATTCCTTTATTGCTGAAATCAGCTTGCCTTAAAGTCCCTTCGTATAGCAATCCGCATTTTTTCATGACATTTCCCGAGTGCGGATTGTTTGGATCATGTTGAGATTCGATTCTGTTTGCCCCAACTTCATCAAACAAAAAAGGAATAATCGAAGAAAATGCTTCACTTGTTATACCTTGGTGCCACCATTTACTGCCAATACAATACCCAATATGCAAAATATTCAAATCGTCATTTTTGCCTACAACGCTGATTGTACCGATCGGTTCATTGATTTCCTTTAACACAATTGCCCATTGATAGAAATCCGCTTTTTTGCTTTCTTCAACCCAATTACAAATAACTTTTTCCGTTGTTGAGATGTCAGTATGTGTTGGCCAACGAAGAAACTCCGTGACTTTTTCATCAGAAGTCCAATTTTTGTATGCTGCTTCTGTGTCACTTAATTTAAAAGCCCTTAAGCGTAGTCGCTTTGTTTCTATTGTAATGGTTCCTTTGTGGTGCATAGCATAGCTCCGTAATTCTTATTTATCACCAGTTTCGCATTTGTATTACAAACGCATCGGGCAAAGCCCATACCCCTAAAGATGCACGGGTGCATTCATAGGCTCCTTCCGGGATGGAGGCTTTTTGTTAGTCTCATTATAAAACAAATCGGCAGAGAAAACAACAGCTCTGCCGAAAGTTATATGTGTATCCGTAGGGGAGAGCTGCGGTCACCCGCGGGCGAACACAGTTCGCCCCTACCGTGTTCCGAAAATATCCTTATGAGAAGGAGCGTAAGGCGAGCTTTTTATTATTTCTTTCTAAGGCTTGAGGCTTTGCCGTAATCGTTGTTTGTTATATGTAGGAGCAATTCCTCAAACGACGCAGTTCCCGTGATTATAGCGGTCGCAAGGCAGTAGTGGACCGCAAAGGAAAGCTGAATGATATATGGGATGCAAAATACAGCAAGTCCCGACAGCTTGTTCATTACGGTGTGAAGGGAAGCAAACCTTTTGTATTTTATAGCCGCAACCAAGTACGCCGAGCCGCGCAGAGTAAGAACTACGCCAACCATACACCAAAGCCAAAGGGGAAGCGTATCTATAAGGGTGGGGAAGATCTTCAAAAACATTACCGCATAAAAGGAAAGATCGGCAATGCTGTCGAGCCTTGCGCCAAGCTCACTAGTAGTTTTTGTCCTGCGTGCAATAAAGCCGTCAAGCAGGTCGCTGATGCCGCAAATGCTGTAGGTAACAAAAAACGCAACGGAAAATGGCTTCAAGAAAAGCATAACGAATGCGCCTAATATACGAAAGCACGTGATATAATTCGGTAGAGATTTCTTCATTTTAACAATCCTCGCGTTTAATTGAAAGATGCCATGTCAAACGTCACGACGGTATAATACTTTGTGCTTTCGCATTCCGATAACGCGGCGTCAAGGGTATCCTTTATTTTCTTTTTATCGTTGAATCTTTCGGGCGGTAGCGCAACGTCAAATATCAGATTCGTGTGCTCCGTTCCTCTGACCGATCTGAAATCGTGAATGGAGATTCGCTCGTCTTCCTTTTTTAATATAGAAACAACGACGGCTTTTATGCGGTCAAGTTCCTCATCCCCTACAACGATCGGGTCGTAGTGTATAACGAGCTTGACACCAAGCTCTTCCTCACATTTTCGTTCAAGGTCATCTATAAGCTCATGGCAGAGCATTGGGTCTTCTCTGTAATCCATTTCGACGTGCAGGCTGGCAAAGCGCTGACCCGGACCGTAATCGTGCACCATAAGGTCGTGGTAGCCGAGAACCTTTTCTTCGCTTTTTAAAATGTCGATGATAGCCTGACGAAGCTCAGGCGGCGCGTTTTCACCAAGAAGCGGGCTTATAGTCTCCTTTGCAAGCTTTACGCCGCTGTAAAGAATAAACAGCGCAACGGCAAGACCTATGTAGCTGTCAAGCTGAACGTCAGCTAAAAGCGCGATTATTGCGGACAGTATTACCGCGCTTGTGGATATTGCGTCGTTCCTACTGTCGATTGCGGTTGCCATGAGAGCGGATGAATTGATGAGCTTTCCAAGCTTTCGATTGAATAAAAACATCCACAGCTTAACTATGACCGATGCAACAAGTATTATAGCGGCGGGAACGGTAAAAGAGACGGGGGAGGGGGAGATGATTTTTTCGATCGATGTCTTGGCAAGTTCAAAGCCGATTATAAGCGTCATAGCCGCCACGACGAGCCCCGAAAGATATTCAAATCTCGCGTGGCCGTACGGATGCTCGCTGTCGGCGGGCTTTTCGGAAAGCTTAAATCCGACCAGCATAACGATGGAGCTTGATGCGTCGGAAAGGTTGTTCAAGGCATCCGCGGTGATTGCGATAGAGCCCGTGATTATACCGACGAAAAGCTTTAATACGAATAAAATAATATTGGAAAAAATGCCAAACGCTCCCGAAAGCTTGCCTATCGCACTTCTGACGGTCGGGTCATCGGTTTTTTCGCTATTTCGAACGAATAAACGTAAAATCAGCTTTGTCATAAAACTATCCTCTGTTTTCAGTATGCTGTAATTTATAGAAATAATTGTTTTGTGTCAATGAGTTTTTTTGAGTTATAATAATTTCGAAAATATTTTTTCGAGGTGTGAAATGCTTTATAAAAAAACATTGTCATTGAGCATTCGTTTCGTTACGCTGCTTATCGCAGTAGTGATGCTTTCCATTTGCGTAGGCGCAAAGGAGAACGAAAGCTATTCTTGGTATTGTAAGCGTGCGGCAGATCACGCACAGCCCGTGCTTCCGCCCGAATTTTCATTTATTAATGGAAATGATGGGTATTGGATAGGTAGCGCGGACGAAAAGGTGGTGTATCTTACCTTTGATGCGGGGTATGAGAATGGAAATATTGAAAAAATACTCAATATCTTAAACGAGAAAAAAGTCCCCGCGGCATTTTTCGTTCTTATAAACCTATTAAAGAAAAATCCCGCGCTTATAAAAAGAATGGAAGAAGAGGGACACCTTGTGTGTAACCATACGGCACACCACAAGGATATGACCAAAACAGTCGATAAAACGCAGTTTTATTCCGAGCTTCACGCGCTTGAGGTGGCGTATAAGGAGCTGACGGGTAAGGATATGCAAAAATTTTATCGTCCGCCCGAGGGGCGCTTCAATGAGAGAAATCTTGAATTTGCATCCGAATACGGCTATAAAACGGTATTTTGGAGCTTTGCTTATGCTGATTGGGACAATGCCAAGCAACCATCCGCTGACGCGGCGAAGAAAAAGATACTTGATAACGTTCACAACGGAGCAGTTCTTTTGTTGCATCCGACCTCATCCACAAATGCCAAAATACTTGGCGACGTTATAGACTCATTGATAAGCGAGGGATATCGTTTTGGAACGCTTGAAGAATTGGTTGAGAGATAACCTGCATCGTATTTGCGCGGTAGGCGTTGCTCTCGTCTGTGTAACAAATATAATGAGAATTCCTTGCGAGGCAAAGAACGTGCGTGTTATATATTCGTCGGGAAGCGGAAACGATCTGCGCGTCGCGTTGACGTTTGATGATGGACCTCACCCATATCGCACCGCAAGGATACTTGATATCTTGAAAAGCGAATCAGCAAAGGCAACGTTTTTCGTAGTTGGTGAAAACGTGCAATATTACCCCGATATGTTCGATAGAATTGTCGCAGAGGGACACGAGATAGGCAACCACACGAACCACCATACGTTTTTGGCAGGTCTTGACAAGGACGAGGTAAGCCGAGCGATTGACGGTTGCGACGATGAAATATATCATCACGACGAATACAGCACGAGACTTCTGCGCCCGCCCGGAGGAAATTACGATACTACCGTTTTGCAGTTTTGCGCGTTGCGTGACTATACCGTCGTATTGTGGAGTATAGATACGCGCGATTGGGCGGGGACGTCAGCCGCGGAAATAGAAAAGAACGTTTTGGAAAACGTAAAGGACGGCGACATCATTCTGATGCACGATTACGTCAGCAGAAGGGCTCATACCGAGGAGGCACTGAGAAACATTTTGCCAAAGCTCAAGGAGCGCGGATACCGTTTCGTCACGGTTTCGGAGCTTATAGATGACAGGGGGTAATTATTCCTCCTCGTCATCTGCACCTTCCTTCTCGTCGGAAGGCTCGTCCTCTTCGTTTTCAACGAGTACGGGGTCAATCATATATTTTTCAATAACGGGATATGCGGCGTATACTGAAAAAAGCTGAATGCTTGGAAGCAGATAGAATAACGGAAGTATAAGCGGAACGACAACGCCAAGCGGCCAAAGTGCTATTATAAGCGCGACGTTGATAACAACGAGAACCGCTATGCCAAGAAATCCCATAAGGTTTCTGCCTATTCCGAGTATCGAGAATATCAAAGCATTCTTTAGTATCTTCTTAAACTTCATATCAAACGTAATTATCATAAGATAAATATACGGACGCATAAGAAGATACAGGATGATAAGTGCACAGATTCCGAAGAAGCAAACGTCAAGCATAAATGAGCCGCCCATGCGCGAGAAATAAATGAAATCGAACACGAGCATGAAGATGAAGAAAATGTCGGCAAAGCCTATCAAAAGTGCTTGCTTGAAATTTCTTTTTGCGGAATAAAGGAAATCGCTCCATACGAACACAGGCTCGCCGCGAAGCATACTTCGTGCGCAATAGGTAGAGCCAACGTTTATAAAGCCCCAGAGAAGCGCAAGAAGAACAGCAAGTCCGATATATCCCCAAATTCTCGCGGGCGTGAATACGGGAAGATTGAGCTGTAGTCCAAATACGCCAAACAGGGAAGAGAGGGTGGTGTCACCCGAAAGGGCGTAGCTTCCGAACAGAGTGCTGAATACGGGGTCTGCCTGAGACGGCGTAGAGGGGGCGGTTATATATAAATACAGTGCCGCCAGAGGTATTAGCCAAAGCGGAAGCATTGGAAAATTAATAGAAAGAACCTTTGAAAAATGCCTCAGGTAATATTTAGGCATATTTTTAAGATTGGGAACAAGCGGACCTTCATCTTTTGAAACACCGGGGCCGTCTCTGTTAAGGTCGAATAATTTGAATTTTTTCTTGCGTTTTTCAGACATCTTTTTGCCTTTCTGGTTATGAGGTTATATTATTATAAGCATTTGCAAAATTGCAGATGAAAAAATACGAATCAGAAGTGTTGCTCCAAAGCAGAGCATGAATATTAAAAAATACGAAAAAAACGATTTTGTGAACAACACGGGGGCTTCAGCTTGCGCAGAAGCGATAAAACGAAACGAAGCCGCCTCAGCGATCGAGGAATAAAATATTAAAATAATCGATGCAGCCACAAGCTCCGTGACAACAACTGCGGCGGAAACGGCAAACGGTTCATTGATAACGTTTTTGATAGCGCCCGATGAATATACGCAGGTGATAATTCCAAGCAAAAATCCGCGCGATATATTCAAAAGGCTTAAAAGCGAGCGGCACAGGCAGCTAAGTCCGGCGACAAAAGCAAGCGCGAGAAATGAAATGTCTATTATTGCGTGAGAGAGTAGCTTTCCGAAGGCATCGTTCAATCCTTCACACGAGGAAAAAGGGGAGCTGATTGCGAAAATCGCAAGATTCGCCGTTTTTTCGGAGTAAGAATATCCCACGAGTGCGCCGAAAATAAGACTTGCCGCGAAGCCGCATATCAGCAAAAACAAGTATCTTGCGGCAACGGAATATTCGTCAAGCAAAGACCTTGCGGATTTTTTGACTTTTGATAATATAGATATATTCAATATAATTCTCCTATGCGTTTTTATAAATATACGCGCATAAAAGATATTTGATTACTCTATATTTTGCCTTAAAACCTCGTAAGCTAAAATAGCGGTAGCGGATGCGGTGGACAACGAACCCATAAAGTCAACGCCGTAAGGAATCTTTACGTTAAAATCACACAGCGATAATAATGCGGAGGAAATACCGCGCTTTTCGCCCCCGATAACGAGAAGTAATGGTCTTTTGAGATTCGCCTCGTTGCACGGAACGGCGTCTCTTATTTCTGCGCAGGCAACGCGGTAGCCTGCACTCTTGTATAGTTCTATTGCTGATTTGCTATCAGATATGCGAAGATCGATAAGCTCCGATGCGCCCGCCGAGGACTTGCAAAGCACGGAATCCGCACCCGATGGCAAACGGTCGGGGATTATCAACGTATCCGCTCCGCAAGCATACAAGGCTCTTGCGGCGTATCCGAGGCTGTAAGGATCCTCAACCCCTTCAATAATTACCGCAAAACCGTTGCTTGTGATGCTATCGCTTGCGGGAAGCGGAGGATATTCAGCATCCGTGACCTCGGCAAATATTCCGCCGTGCGTTTTTCCCGTAGTCATTTCGTCAACCTCGTCAGAGGAAACGATGCGGAGAGGGAAACCGAGCTCGGCTGAAGCGTGCTTCAAAAAAGAAAGGCGAGCCTTTTCTTTTTTTAGCTTGTCGGAAGAAAAGTATACTGCTATAATCTTTCTTCGCAGGGTATTCTGCCGCGCCGCTTTAATAAGCGCAGAAACGGAGGTCATACCCTCAAAAATGATTTTGTCCATTTATTATTACCTAAATTTTCAAAAAATACGAATTAACGTCATTTGCCTCTTCATATATTATAGCAAATATAAATTGTAGAGGTCATACAATGATATACGTTTCCAAGACCAAGGAAAGATGCGAAACTCTCGCACTTTACATGATAGAAAACAGCAGTACGGTCAGGGCTACTGCCATGCACTTCGGGATCAGCAAGAGCACGGTACACAAGGACGTGACGAAGGTGCTAAAGGGGACTAACAAAGCGCTTTATAGGAAGGTTGCGGATCTGCTTGATAAAAACAAGATGGAGCGGCACATCAGGGGAGGGGAAGCCACGAAAAAGAAATATGCCGACGAAAAAGAGGCGCGTATATCAAACACCGCAAAGACATAAAAATACATACTAATTATACATTATTATTATAAACAAGTCAAGCAAAATAGGGCAAAAATAAAAGATTTAGGAAAAATCATGTCAATTTCTGTTGTATGGCATAAAATATTATTGAAAGCATTGTTTGTGCTTTATATGATGTTTTAGGAGGACTATATAATGGCAGAAAACAGATTTGGCTGTGGCTGCACAACGCCCCCAACTGCTCGCGATACCTGTTGCATTGATACGGGTAGGATATACGATAGCTGTCGCGACCGAGATTGCTACGAAAACGTCAGAGTCACGCTGACGGATTGCGGAAATGAGATAATAAGCAGAACGGGCAACATCCGTGCAAAAGACGCGTACATCGCGTGGACCTACATCGGGGTAGATCCCGTGAGGTTCAATCGCGGCTTTTATACGGTGAATATACGCTTTTTCATAAAGATAACCTTTGAGGCTTGCATCGGTTCAAACCGTCCGCAGGAGTTTGAGGGCATAGCTACCATTGACAAGAGAGTGGTGCTTTTCGGCGGCGAAAGCAACGTAAGCGTCTTTAAGTCCGATCCCGAAAATGCAGGACTTTGTCCCAAGCCCGATTTTGCAGAGTGCGAGCATAAAGCCCCCACCGCCGTAGTCGAGGTCATAGACCCCATAATTCTCAGCGCAAACGTTCTTGAGCGTAGCTCGCTTCCCGTTTGCTGCTGCTGTTGCTCGTCCGACGTTCCCGATTGTGTGCTTGAAAAGGTTAGCGCACCTCTTTCTGACTGTGATGCTGACGGCGGAAGATTCCTTGCTGTTTCCGTGGGAATATTCTCGGTAATCAGGCTCGTTCGTCCCGCCCAGCTTCTTATTAACGCAGTTGAGTATTCGGTGCCCGACAAGGAGTGCATCGCACCTCCGGAGGAAAATCCTTGCAGTATATTTAAGAGCATGGCTTTCCCCGTAAAGGAGTTTAATCCTCCCATATCGTGCAATACTCAGTGTGAAAAAAACAGGTGTAATTCATAAAATAAGCAAGGGTGTTGTTGCCAAGCAACAACACCCTTGCTTTATTGTGCGGATTCCTTTAAAGTAATTATGGGAGAGGATGTGTTCTTTTTGATAAAATCCTCGGTTATGGTCACCGATGCAACGTCAGTTCTTGACG
The DNA here is from genome assembly GCA_045544735.1 of Eubacteriales bacterium. GTDB lineage: Bacteria > Bacillota > Clostridia > Oscillospirales > CAG-272 > CAG-390. Next base: position 29,508 of record JAZPZM010000077.1, on the reverse strand, counting down.
GCATCTCAAACATAAGCTCCATCATAACGGATTCAAAAATAGCACGAAGTCCTCTTGCGCCCGTGTTGCGCTCAACTGCCAGCTCGGCTATTGCGCCTATCGCGCCGTCGTCGAAAATAAGCTCGATACCGTCAAGCCCAAAGAGCTTTGCGTACTGCTTAACGAGTGCGTTGCGAGGCTCCTTGATAATTCTCACAAGTGCATCCTTGTCAAGACCGTCGAGTGCGACAATAACGGGAATTCTTCCGACAAGCTCGGGAATAAGTCCGTATTTTACGATGTCGTGGGGAACAACACCGGAGTAATCGGATTTGTTCTTCTTTACGGAGCTTGTTTTAAGCTCGCTGGAGAAGCCGATTGCTTGAGAGCCCTCTCTCTTATCGATAATTTTGTCGATGCCGTCAAAAGCACCGCCGCAAATGAACAGAATATTCTCGGTATTTATCTGTATAAATTCCTGATTGGGATGCTTTCTGCCGCCCTGAGGGGGAACGTTTGATACCGTACCCTCAAGAATCTTTAGAAGCGCTTGCTGCACACCCTCACCCGAAACGTCGCGCGTTATCGAGCGATTCTCGCTCTTTCTTGATATCTTGTCTATCTCGTCGATATAGATGATTCCTCTTTCGGCAAGCTCGATATCGTAATCAGCGGCTTGAATGAGGCGGAGAAGTATGTTCTCCACGTCCTCACCGACGTATCCTGCCTCAGTAAGGGTGGTTGCGTCAGCGATAGCGAATGGGACCTTCAAGGATTTTGCAAGCGTTTGCGCAAGATAAGTTTTTCCAACACCCGTAGAACCGAGTAGTAAAACGTTACTTTTTTGAAGCTCCACTCCGTCGGATACGACCTTGTCAGATTTGCGTGAGCGTCTCTTGCGAGAAGCTGATTCTTTGGTAAGGATTCGCTTATAATGGTTATAGACCGCAACCGAAAGCGCAACCTTTGCCTTATCCTGACCTATAACGTATTCATCGAGGGATGCCTTGATATCAATAGGCTTAGGTAGTGTTTCGAGCGTCAGCTTATCTGCTTCTTGTACGTTTTGAGCATATCTGATGCTTTCCTCGATAAGCTCCTCGCAGGATTCAACGCAAAAATCGCAAATGAAAGCACCGGTATTGGAGGGGATAAGGAAATTTACCTCATCCTCGTTTCTGCCGCAAAACGAACAGACGTGAAGCTCGGTTTTTTTGTAAGATGACATACTATTGCCTTTCAAAAAATCAATGATGCTCGATAATGCGGTCGATAAGACCGTATTCAAGAGCCTGCTGTGCGGTCATAAAATTATCTCTCTCGGTATCCCTTGCTATCTCCTCGATAGAGCGTCCCGTGTTCTTTGCAAGAAGCTCGTTGAGCATCTGTCTGGTGCGGACGAGGAGCTCCGTGCGGATAAGCACGTCAGAGACCTGACCTGAGCTTTGACCGAGGGGCTGGTGTATCATGATCTCGCTGTGGGGAAGGGCAATTCTCTTGCCCTTGGTTCCCGCGGCAAGAAGGAATGCTCCCATACTTGCCGCAAGACCAAGACAGATCGTAGTAACGTCGCACTTTACAAACTGCATCGTGTCGTAAATAGCCATACCCGCGGTTACGGAGCCACCGGGGCTATTTATATAAAAGGAAATATCCTTGTCAGGATCGACGGATTCGAGATAAAGCATTTGAGCGATTACAAGGGAGGCGGTAGCATCGTTAACTTCATCGGAGAGGAATATCACGCGATCGTTAAGAAGACGGGAAAAAATGTCAAACGAACGCTCGCCTCTGCCCGTTTGCTCGATAACCATCGGCACGAGTGCGGCGCGTCTTTCGTCTCTTTTGATAAAATCATTCATTGGGGGACCTCCTTTTGCAATGCGGAAATAGTGTTTTTAATTATTCGTTGTCTGCGTTTTCAGCAACGGGTGCGCTTTCGAGGTAAGTTACCTTTGCGGTAGCCTTAACAGCGTCGAGAGCGGCGCGGATGGTGAGGGAGTGGCGGATCTCCTCTGCGGGAAGATTAGCCTTTGCATAGTCTACCTCAACATTGTATGCGGAAGCAATGGTGTTATATTCAGCATCAATTGCCTCATCGGTGATCTCGATCTTCTCAAGCTCTGCAATCTTTTCAAGGGCAAGCTCTGCCTTTACGCGATTGATAGCGGCGGGACGGATCTGAGCCTTGTAAGCGTCAAGAGTCATATCGAAGTACTTGAGGTATACGTTGAAGTCCATGCCCTGCATCTGCATACGGGACTCGCTGTCGCGTACCATGCCCTCGACCTCGTTGTCGATCATGCACTCGGGGATGTCACCAACGAGCTTCTCGCAGATAGCAGCCTCAAGCTTTTCGCCAAGCTCTCTGTCAGCGGCGGTTTCGTGTCTCTTTTCAATTTTAGCCGCAACATCAGCGCGATATTCGGCAAAAGTGTTAAATTCGGATACGTCAAGGGCAAAATCATCGTCAAGCTCAGGCAGTTCGTCGAAGGTGAGCGCGTTGAGCTTTACCTTGAATACGGCTTCCTTGCCTGCGAGATCAGCAGCGTGGTACTCGGTGGGGAAGGTTACGTTAACGTCAAAGGACTCGCCAACGTTCTTGCCAACGATGCCCTCCTCGAATCCGGGGATGAACTGACCCGAACCGAGCTTGAGGTGGTGTCCCTCTGCCTTACCGCCCTCGAAAGCAACGTCTCCGACGAAGCCCTCGTAGTCGATAACGGCGGTGTCGCCCATAGCAGCCGCGCGATCGGTGATCTCGATCTCACGAGCGTTTCTCTGGCGAACGGTCTGGATCTCGCGGTCGATCTCCTCGTCGGTTACGGGAGGACGAACTACGCTTACCTCAAGTCCGTTGTAGCCCTCGATGGTAACGTCGGGCTTTACGAACATGGTTGCGCTGAGAACGAGCTCATTTTCGTCGTAGGAAACAACGTCAAACTCGGGGCGGGAAACTACGGTCTTTTCAACTGCGCCCATTACCTCTGCGTAAGCGGAGCTGATAAGCTCGTTGATGGCATCCTCAAGGAAGATCTCCTTGCCGTACATCTTCTCGATAACGTTACGGGGAGCCTTGCCGCGTCTGAAGCCGGGAACGTTAAAGCTGTTAGACTTCTTCTTGAATACCTTTGCCTTTTCAGCCTCTACGGTAGCGGCGTCAAAGGAGAATTCAACAAGCGCCTGATTGTTTTCTTTGATCTCTGATTTTTTGATAGTCATTTTTTTAGTCCTTTCAAATTTCATACATTCTTATATATTTTACTATAAATTTTTTATCTGTCAAGAGATTTGGGGGAATTTGCTATTTTTTTCGGGATGAAATCAAGATAATCGGCAGAAATCATCTCAAAAACGATGCCTTCGTACTCAAATGAGGGCGGGCAAGTGTATATACCGTGGATGTGTCCGTAATAGCAACGCTTTATTGAATGCTTCTTTAAAACGCTTATAATGTCCTCGCAGACTATTGAGCTCCAAACGGGAGGGAAGTGCAAAAAAACTATTCTTTCCGCATCGTCGGGAAAATCCTTCCCTGACTCAATGCTTATTTCAAGCCTTGCCGCTTCTCGATTTACTATCTTTTTCCAATCGACCTCACCGACGGTCTTTTGATTTGCCTCGTCGGGGAACCAACCGCGCGTACCGCATATAACACCCTCGGGCAACAGATAGGAATTATTGTATAAAAGCTTTATGGTGGAAATGCCGTTTTCCTTAAAAAACGCCGTGATCTTTGATGCGGTGGTCCACCAAAAGTCGTGATTTCCCTTTCCGATGTATTTCGTACCCGGAAGGGAGTTTATCAGTTCAAAATCCGCCTTGGCTTCTTCAAGCGTCATAGCCCACGAAATATCTCCGGGTATAACCACCGAATCAGCCTCGGTGATAATGGCATCCCAATTTTTTATCAGCTTTTCCTCGGAGTCTATCCAACGTCTGCCAAAGCAGGACATGGATTTTCGCTCACCCTCCGCGCCGGGAAGATGAAGGTCGGCTATAACGAACAATGACATATTTTCACCTCAAATATTTCGATTGAATATACGGGCGCAACAAGTGACATAATTATATTGAAATCACTTGAAAGGAGATTTTGAATTATGAGAGATTGCAGTACTGAAAAGAATTCTGCGGGAATGGCGTGCAGCGGCGAGCACATTAAGGGCATCGTTTGCGACGTTAAGAATTGCAAGTATCACGATTGTGATACCCATTGCACCGCAAAGGAGATCCTCGTTGGTCCTTCTAACGCTCAGCACAGCGGCGATACCGCTTGCGTTACCTTCAAGCCCAAGGCGGACTAAACATCCTTAAGGGGTTGTCGCAATGCGACAACCCTTTTTGATTTTACAGATTCTCAAAAACGTCGTTAAGCATATCTTCGGGATCGCAAACGCGCTCAAAGCGGATCTTGCGGGAATCAAGTCCTGCAAGGGGCGCAGGGATCGCAACGCCCGTAAGCGTTGACAGCTCCTCAAGAGCGGCGTAGCCGTCAGCCGCCTTGCAGTCTGTAAGCGCTTGATAAACGCTTCCTGCGAACTTGTAGGGGCTTGCGGTGGATGCCGTGATGATGGGGAGCGCATCACCGGTTTCCTCGATATACTGCTCGGCGCAATTAAAGCCAACGGCGGTATGAGTGTCGCAAAGATATCCGTAATTATCGTAGAACTTGCGAAGGGTTGCGGCAGTTGCGCTTTCATCTGCAAAATAGCCGCAGAAGTTCTCGCGAATCTTCGCGAGAATGTCGGCATCTACCTGATATTCGCCGTTTTCGTTAAGCTCCTTCATATACTCGCGCGTTTTGTCGCTTCCTGCGCAGAAGTACAAAAGACGTTCAAGGTTACTTGAAATGAGTATATCCATCGAAGGAGATGCGGTAGTGTAGAACTTGCGGTTTCTGTCGTATTTGCCGTCTGCAATGAAGTCGGTCAGGACGTTGTTGGAATTCGACGCGCATATCAGCTTTTTGATGGGAAGTCCCATACGTTTAGCAAGATAAGCGGCAAAAATGTTGCCGAAGTTACCCGTGGGTACGCAAACGTTAATTTCGTCTCCAACCTTGATCTTGCCCATCTTAACAAGATCGCAATAGCCCGAAAAATAGTAAACTATCTGGGGTGAAAGTCTGCCCCAGTTTATCGAGTTCGCGCTTGAGAGGAAATATCCCATCTCATTGAGCTTTTCAGCGGCTTCCGGGTCAGAGAATATGCGCTTGACGCCCGTCTGTGCGTTATCGAAGTTTCCGCGGATAGCGCAAACGTCAACGTTACTGCCCGTTTGGGTTATCATCTGGAGCTTCTGAACGCGGCTTACGCCGTCCACGGGATAAAAGACCTTTATCTTTACGCCGGGAACGTCCTTGTGTCCCTCAAGCGCCGCCTTGCCCGTGTCGCCCGACGTGGCGGTAAGAATGAGTGCCGTGCGTGTCTCGCCCGTTTTCTTGAGCGCGCCCGAAAGCAGACGGGGCATTATTTGAAGTGCCATATCCTTAAACGCGGACGTAGGACCGTGCCAAAGCTCAAGGGAGTAAATGTTTTCGTTTACGTGTACGAGGGGAGCGGCTCCTCCGGGGAAGGATTTCTCGCAGTATGCGGCGTTGCAGTATTCTCTTAACTCGTCGGCGGAATAATCGTCAAGGAAAAGCGAGAGGATGTCAAACGCTCTTTCGGAGTATTCCTTGTCAATGAGAGAGGAGATAAAGCTCTGGTCAACGACGGGGATGCATTCGGGAACGTAAAGTCCGCCGTCGGGCGCAAGTCCCTGCTTGATAGCCATAGCCGAACTTATCGGCATATCATCCTTCGTGCTTCTGGTGCTGATGAATTTCATGGTTTTCTCCATATAAATATATAAAATTTTATTTTCTGTAGTTTCGCGGTTGCGACGGAAATATCTGTCCGCCAAACGCGCCCTCGATGTGGTTTATAGATTTCAAAGAATACCCATCGGGGCTTTTATTAAGGTAGACTTCGATTATATCAAGCCGTGGTTTTTTGTCATATCCGCGCTCATTAAGATAAGCTCTTGCGGCACTTCTTACGTTGTTCTTCTTTTTTGCATTGACCGCGGCAGACGGCGGACCGTACTTGTTGTCGTCGGAATAAAAGGTTCTGGTCTTGACCTCGGCAAAAACGAGATATCTTTCGTTTTCCGCAATTATATCTATCTCAAGCTTTCCGTATTTTATGTTTCTTTCAATTATCTTGTATCCGTGCAGGAATAAATACTCCGCCGCCTTGTCCTCGCCGTATTGCCCCACGTCGCCAAGCTGATTTGGGTGTATTCTCGCGTGAGGGTCGGGTGGGGGAGAAGTCACGGGCTTCTTTTTCCTTTTGAAAAAATCAAGAATCATTTTCCAAAAAACGTATGAATTTTTTTCTGTGTATATCCGCGGGTCCATATTCCCGCAACGCCGCGATATGTGCCTTGGTTCCGTAGCCCTTGTGCGCGGCTATGCCGTATTGCGGATAAAGCTCGTCAAGCTCGTCACATAGCCTATCACGCGTTACCTTTGCAAGAATGGATGCGGCGGCAATGGATGGAGATTTTGCATCCCCGCCTATTACGAAACGCCCATCGGTGTCAAAACCTCTGAAAACGTTGCCATCTACAAGTAGATAATCGGGGGGCTCTTTAAGTCCCGCTACGGCTCTGCGCATAGCGAGGAGCGTAGCTTCGAGGATATTCATCTCGTCGATCTCCGCAACGCTTGCCGAAGCAATGGAATAATCAAGCGCAACGCTCGTTATTTTATCAAAAAGCAACTCTCTTGCGCGCTCGTTGAGCTTTTTGGAATCGTTAAGTCCTTCGATCTCTACTCCAAGAGGAAGAACGCACGCGGCGGCGACCACGGGTCCGCAAAGCGGACCGCGCCCTGCCTCATCAATGCCGCAGACTCGCGTATATCCGTTTGCTACGGCTTCGTTTTCGATAGTGAATTCAAGCGGCTCTGCCGTTTTTTTAGCTCTTGCCATTATTGTGCCTCCGCGCGATCAAGAGTTATGCGCCCGATGATGCCCTCGCGGAATTCATCAAGAATGACGGACGCCGTTCTGTCGGGGTCTATCTCTCCGCCGCGAACGAGGAATCCGCGCTTTCTGCCGATAAGCTCGAACAACTCAAACATCTGAAGATCTTCTATATCCGCAGGTGTACCGAGCTTGTATCTTGCGCAAAGCATATCGGGGTAGAGGCGCACGAGCTTTCGAAGAAGCATAATTGAAATTTCTGCGGTATCGAGTATATCATCCTTGATAGCACCCGTAACTGCAAGGTTTTCGCCAACCTCCACGTCGTCAAACTTCGGCCAAAGCACACCGGGCATATCAAGCAGATCAATGCCTACCGAGGTTGCCACCCATTGCTTATCGCGGGTAACTCCGGGGCGATCCTCGACTTTCGCCTTTTTACTGCCCGAAAGCTTGTTTATAAGCGAGGATTTTCCAACGTTTGGGATTCCAAGCACCATTGCGCGCAAGCGTCTGCCCGACATACCTTTTTCAGCGTAGCGGTCAAGCTTTTCTGCGCACAGCTTTTGTATCTCTGCGGCTATTCTGTTAATCCCTTGTCCGCTTGTACAATCGGTTAAAATACAGACGGTGCTTTTATCGTTAAGCTTATTTATCCAATATTTCGATTGCTCCTCGTCTGCAAGAGACGCTTTGTTAAGCAGTATTATTCTCGGTTTTCCGTTAATAAGCCGCTCGATTTCGGGATTCTTTGAGCTTGTAGGTATTCTCGCGTCGCGCATTTCAATAACCGCGTCAACGTTTTTCAGGTTATCGGAAATAAGGCGGCGTGTTTTTGCCATATGCCCCGGAAACCACTGTATTATCTGTGATGGCATAATTGCCTCCAATCTTTTAGTTTACGCTCCCGAATTTATCAAACGGAGATACTCGCAAAATGACCTTTCCAAGCACTCTGCGCTCGTCAACGAACGATATTGGTCTGAAACGGCTGTCTGACGAGTGATTTCTGTTATCTCCAAGCACGAAGAGCTTTCCTTCGGGAACTTGGACGGGATATTTGTGGTCGCTGTTGGATACGAAATAATCCTTATACGCCGCGTAATCCTCGTTTAACACTATGGGATTTTCCTTGTTTTCGTCGTATACGGTGATAACGAGCTTATTGTTTTCGGGCTTGATATCCACCCATTCGCCGCCCGTGGCAATGATTCTTTTTACGATGGGCTCGTTATACGATCCCGTCTGGTGAAAAACGATTATATCGCCGCGTGTGGGGGTGTAAAGCACGTCGGAAACGAGCAATACCTCTTCGTGATAAAGCGTGTCCTCCATAGAGCGGCCGTCTACTGTGCATATGCGTGTCGCAAGACTGAACATAAGAAATACGAAGCATATCGCTATAAGGAAGGTTTCAATCTGATCGAAAACCTCGGATAAAACGCGATTCTTTTTTTCAGGAGTACCCTCACCATTCGGGGAAGCAACGGGTTCTTCGTACTCGTTTGAAATATTAGGATTCATTTTTTACCTTTCGTTACAAATATTAAAAAATCTTTGCATCAAAGTCGAGCCGTCAGCAATGAAAATTCCCGTAGCTGCGGCATTCTTTTCCGTAAAGGGGGATGCGCCGTCCTTCGCGATTTTTGAGGAATATATCATATAAGGGACGGGATCGGGCGCGTGCGTGCCCGTGCGGATAAACGTCGGATGGTCAGGTAGAACCATTATTCCAAAGTCCTCGTTGGTGCTTTGGAGGTATTCGTAAACGGGATTCAATATCATTTTATCTATGTTTTCGATAGACTTGACCTTTCCCATAGGATCGCGCTGGTGCCCACACTCGTCGGGCGCTTCAACGTGACAGTATACCCAATCCTCGCCCGACTTGAAGGCGTTAATTACCGCTTGCGCCTTGCCCGAATAATTGGTGTGAAGGTTGCCCGTAGCCCCCTCAACGTTTATTACGCGCATTCCCGCGCAATATCCGATGCCTTTGATAAGATCGACCGCTGAAACGACGGCGGCGTTAAGTCCGAACTTTTCCTTAAAGGAGGGAAGAGCGGGACGCTTTCCGGGGCTCCAGAACCAAATAGCGTTGGCGGGCTTGAGTCCCTTTTTGACTCTTTCAATATTTACGGGGTGATTTTCAAGAACGCGGATGCTTTCCTCCATCATCTTTCGGAAGGGCTCACCGTATTCACCCGCGGGGATGTAATTTCCGATGGGCTGTCCCACTATATCGTGCGGACGTGCAAAATCGTATTTATCGTAAGCGTTTTTCCAGATCAGACAATGTCTGTACGAAACACCCGTGTAAAATCTACGCTCTGCGTTGGCAAAATGCTGATTGAGCGCCTCCATAAGCTGCGCCGATTCCTCGGTGCTTATCTCGCCCGCGCTGTTATCAAGCATAATTCTGTCTTCGTAACGCTCGGCATCCGAAAGCGTGACGGTGTTGCATCGTATCGCAACGTCATCGTCCGACATATCTATGCCCATGCTTACAGCTTCAAGTGGCGATCTGCCCTTGGAATAAACCTTCGGGTCAAATGACATTATCGCCATATTTGCGGTATCCGATTCGGGAACCATGCCCGCGGGAACGTTTTGTACAATTCCTATCTCTGCACGCTTGGCAAGGAGATCGGTAGTAGGCTTATCAGCCGCCTCCATAGGAGTTAAACCGTTAAGAACGGAGATGGCTTCGTCAGCCATGCCGTCGGGAATAAGAATAAAGTATTTCATATTTTTTCTCCAAACGATGAAAAAATTAATAATTCATACTATTATATCACACTTTATTAAATTTAGCAAGGTCTACTTTTACAATTATGCAACAATAAAATAAAAAAATATATTGAAAATATCAAATAATTGTGATATAGTTTAAATATAATGAAACGCGAGGAAGACTTAATGAATTCACAAGGAAGAAATACGAATCAAACCAACCGTTACGCGGCACAAAGATTACGCTCAAAGCGCATAATCATAATTGCTATTATGGTATCAATCGTTTTTGTGGTTGCTTATTTTGCGATAACCGCGATAATAAACGCCAATTCCGACGAAACGCCCCCCAGCCGACCGATATTTTTCTATATGGCGGATTGGGAAAAGGACGTTATGGAAGACGAAAGATATCTTGCGCTTGACAGAAACGTGTATTTTTACGATACGCGCAGAAATGAAAAGATCAGCTTGAATGACGAAAATTCCGCGGATGTCTCTCAGGACTATAGGGCGGGTGTCGAGCTGCTTCGTAAGTATATCAGATACGCTATAAACGGCAATCACACCGCGATGAACAAGATGTTTTCAAATGCGTATTTTGCCGCAGGGTATGGTGTAAAAGAGGCGTTTACAATGCAGCAGATATACGATATTTGCATTACGAACATCCGCATGACGTCAACCGAGGAAAACGGCAATACCTATCAAAGCTATGAATTTTGGCTTGAATACAAGATAAGAGAAAACAACGGTACGTTCAGAAACGACGTGGGAAGCGACGGCGCAAAGCCCGAAATGTTTATTATAACCGACAGAAACGGCGATGTAAAAATCGACGCGATCATTCCGTACAGCACGAAATAATTACGCAAAAAATATAGGGAACAATGCTCCATTTGTTAATATTTTAACAAACAAAAGGGCTTATAAATCCATAAAATAATTGTTTTTTCCTTAAATATAACTTATATAAGCCCACGTTTGCGGATAGCTGAATTTGATAGAGAAAAAGGCTGCGTTGGATTGGGTGCGTTTATTGTGGCTACTTGAATAACAAGTAACGGCAACACAAACGAGCAGTTAGCGCAAGCCAAGCGGCAGAACCGATGATTGCTGCCAAGGGGCGCATCGCGGATTTAAGACGGGCGCGGACGAACCGAACGAATTAAAATGAACGTTTGGGATGATTTTGTTTTTGATATTTTTCCTTAAAACGATGGAGAGTCCGTGGGCAAAATTTTTATCGGGAAATGCTTGGCACGAAATTTGCCAAAGAAAACTATTGGTAACAAAAATATCGCAAAAAACGATTCTTGTGCGAAAAAAACGCACGAATGCTCGTTATACGTCTTGTAAGGTTGCCGTAAGGGGCGCGGACACCAAAAACGCTTGCGCTGTTGTGCGTCGCAAAGCGTGTCCAAGTCTCGTTTTGTCATTTATCTGCATCTGCGAACATACGTTAGATGCAAGAATGCATACCAAGCATCTAATTAGTGCATTTACAACCATACTATAAATAAGAACGCTGAAATCGCTCAAAGTGATTTAAAACAGCTTTTCTTATTCCCTTAATTGCGCAAAATATTGATTTTGCGCAATTATATCCATTTTAAAATGGCGGCACGCGCTTCTCCGTTTATTTTATTTTGATAAAAAATAAATCAATACTTGATTTATAGTTTCATTTGTTGTATAATAATCAAGCAACGCAAATCTTTGGCAAAGGAGGAATCGATAAATGCCCAAGGCACGCGGAACAAAACAGATAGCGGCAAATCGCAAGGCTTTCCACGAATACTTCGTTGACGAGCGATACGAGGCAGGAATTTCTCTTTGCGGCACGGAGGTCAAGAGCATTCGCGCCGGTGCCGTTAATCTTAAGGATAGCTATTGCGATATCAAGAACGGCGAGCTTTTCGTTATCGGAATGCACGTCAGTCCTTATGAAAAAGGTAATATTTTTAATCGTGATCCGCTTCGTATGCGCAAGCTGTTGATGCATCGCAAGGAAATTTTGAAGCTTCACGCGCAGGTTTCCCAAAAGGGCTACACGCTCGTGCCGCTGTCCTTGTATTTTAAGGACTCGCGCGTAAAGGTTGAAGTCGGACTTTGCCGCGGTAAAAAGCTTTACGACAAGCGCGACGTAGCCGCCGAAAAGCAGACCGCTCGCGAGGTGGAGAGATTCCATAAGAACAAATACGATTATTGATATCACCTCTTCCCTATTCCCTATGGGGGCGTAAAGGTTTCGACGGGGATTTTGAGGTATGGTAAGCGGGTAGAGCTGAGCAACTCTTTAAACGGTTCACCTTTAAAATTAAACGCAGATAATAATCTTGCATACGCAGCGTAAGCTGTGACGTGACCTTGTAAGGTCACCCGTCCACGCGGGGAGTATCGCGGCCCCGATGTTGGGCGTCATGTAGCGATGAACGTGCATTGCCCTTTATCCTTTGAGGCAGTCACGCAGAAAAAGGATACCCAAATCGGAAGAATGTCGGCTTTCGTCTGACGAGGGGAATTTTAAATAACCGACTGCACCCGGAGAAAGCTGTATCAAGAGATTTTCGGACAGGGGTTCGATTCCCCTCGCCTCCACCAGAACAAGCAAATCCGAACTGTTTCGTTACTACGGAACTGTTCGGATTTGTTTTTTACTTTGTTATCCATATTGAAACACACCGCCGAGGGTAATCATTTAGTTACTCTCGGCGGTGGTGTTATATATTTATTTTTCAAATACGAGAATGCTACCTAATTTTTCATCCATCAGTCGCTTGTAAAATTCGAATCCAACGGTGCTCAACAGTTCTTCGACACCTTCAGCAGATGTGTACATTCTTATTTGCTTTGCCCAATATATCATTTCTTTTTCGGAGAAACCGTATTGTTCAAATCTTGCATACGCTTGCATTTTATTAGTGTTCAAACAATGCAAAACGATTTTACCTCCGGGCATTAATACCCTATATGCTTCTTCTATGATCGTAGGTATTTCTCGGCATTCTTCTAATCCTGCATTACTACAAACCGATGTAAACATGCAATCTTCAAAAGGCAATTTCCATAACGATGTAGCAATACCTAAACCGTTTATATTATAATATTTAGCGAGAGCGTCAGCGTTTTTTGCACAAACAAAATCTATATCAACACCCATATAATAGTCACGATGTGTCATTTCTCTCATAACCGCATTCGTTCCACCGCCCGCGCCTATCGTGAGTTCAAGAATACGATTTTCTTGTTGATGTAGGATATTATTCGTGTAGAATTTCCAAAACGAAGGATTGTTTTTTTGCCATTTTGACGCTTGTTTGGCTTTTTGTTCTCCATTATCGATTTTAGAACTTACAGAAATAGCCTTAATCATCGAATTTGCATCAATATCATCACTAAGCTTATTCCTACCCGAAATCCAAAAAGGCTGTCCAACATTTGCATAGCTTTCTAATCGACGAATGAATTCTGCTTTATTGGGGATAACCGACTTGAAAAACGATTCTTGATTCTTATGGTAATTTTCAAAATCATGTGGATAAAATCTATCGCAATTCTGCTTTGTAAAGGTCTTTAAGACATCAATATCATCCCAAAACAAAACTTCATCCAACGCATTCAAAATCATCTGACAGCACTCCTTTTTTGATTTGATAAATTATAACACATTGATTATGCAAATACAAGACTTGATTTTTTACCGATTTTGTGGTATAATATATGTGTAAAATTTTACCGACGAGAGCAACCAAACGATCGCTCTCGGCGGTGGTTCATTATTCTTGAATAAACGGCGTATTTCTGATATGCGAGTTGAAGCGTGTAGGCTGTGAAATTTTTTCACAGTTTTGAATGTTTTTTAGTTGGACTTTAAAACTGTATTCCCTTCTCCGCGCCATCTCGCATTGGCTGACCAAATTATGACTGGGCGTTTTGCCCACCCATCGTTGAACTGTGATATAGGGGGGAACAATTTGTTCTCCCCTTTTCTTGTATAAAAGCAGTTGTGTTTCGCGGTGGTTTATGGTATAATCAATTAGTAAATCACGAATTTGGAGGGCGAAATAAAATGGCTCTAAAAATTATAGCCTTGGGATTGATGTTAATATTTTATATTTGCTATTTTTCCAAAATGATCAGTCAAAAAAGGCGAGGAATACACACTGACCAACTCGGAAAAGGAAAAGAAGGTTTTCTAAAATTCATTGAGATCGCCCTGAAAATTACAACATATATTCTCCCTATAATACAAATCGTCAGCATCCTGTTTTATTTTGAAAACATACCTTTGCCGATGCAGATCGCGGGCGTTATTGTTGAAGCATTCGGCATCATAGCTTTTATTGCATCGGTAGCTGAAATGAAAGACAATTGGAGAGCGGGCGTTCAACGGGAGGCGAAAACAAGCCTTGTCACTACTGGAATTTACTCAATAAGTCGTAACCCCGCTTTTTTGGGATTTGACTTAATGTATATCGGTATCCTGTGCGCTTTCTTCAATTGGTATCTGATGTTTGCAACAGCCTTTGCCGTAGGATTGTTCCATTTGCAAATTGTAAACGTGGAAGAATCTTTTCTGATAGAAGCCTTTGGTCAAGAGTATATCGAATATAAAGAAAAAGTTTGTAGATATTTGGGAAACAAGTTTTGGATCAAGAAAGACAATTGATCACGCAAATTTCATTTTTCAAACAGACCGAATTATGGGAGGGCATTTTTTCCACCCATCGTTGAACTGTGATACAGGGAGAACAATTTGTTCTCCCCTTTTCTTGTATAAAAGCAGTTGCGCTTCGTGGCGGTTTGTGGTATAATCAGTTCGTAAAAACAATCCGCAAAACTTGATTTTCAAACAATATGGCAGAAATGCAACCATCAGTTGACATTATTCCACGTTTTAGTGGTAGACTTTATGCTCGTTACAGGTTAAAATAGCCATATACTAATTTTGAAAGGAAGCTTCATTATGAGTATTTCTGTAAAGATTCAACAGTTACGAAAAAGCAAGGGGCTGTCCCAAGAACAGCTTGCAGAAAAATTAGAAGTATCCCGACAGGCAGTATCAAAATGGGAAAGCGGAGCAAGCGCTCCCGACATTGAAAAGCTCTCGCTTATAAGCGAACTGTTTGAAGTTTCTACCGATTATCTTATTAAAGATGAGGAAATATCGCAATCCACTCAACCTGTTCGGCAAGATATTCGTATTCCGAGAAAACTATATATCATTGATATTAACAAGAGAAAGATATCAACGTTTGAAGAATTTTCAATTGAAACTATCAGCACCAACGGCGAAGCCACTTTAATTACGGGATTGACTAAAGCAAATGAAAAAGTAAAAGTTCCGACGTGTGCGCTTTATGGAATTTCAAAAGGCGTTTTCGGAATTAACAAGCGGACTTTGCTTGGTTTTTATGCTTCCATGGAAGATGCCAAAAAAGAGCTGCACAGCATCTCAAATGCAAGCGAGACAGATACGGTATATGAGTTGAAATACGCCGCGAAAATGCAAGGACTTCGTATTGCTGATAGTGATTAAAGCTATGCCGAATCACAACTTCCCAAGCATGTCGAATTGTGCATGGACATTTTTTCCACCCATCGTTAAACCGTAATATATCAAACCGCAAGGGGTGAACGTTTAGTTCACCCCTTGTTTGTGTGTAGGTATAATAAAAATCAATCCACGCGAGAGGAAGCGATATTGTTTTTCCTGTAATCCGTGGGGTTGATACCGTAAGTGGCTTTGAATAGCTTTGAAAAATAATTATAATCCTCGATGCCGCAAAGCAACGCGATCTTGCTCACGGCAAAATCCGTGGTCGCCAACAGCTTGCATGCGTATGCGAGTCTGCAATTCTTTATGTGCTTGGCGGGTGTTGCGCAAAAATATTCGTTACATATCTGATATATCTCGTAATGCGACAAATGGAAGTGCGAACATAGATGGGATACGGACAGCGGCTTTGAAAGATTTTCGTAGATATATTTGTCTATTTGCGCTTCGATTGGATCGTTATAGAGTTCTACCATGGTTTTCAAACGTTCGTAGTTTGTGCAGGCATCTAAAATACGAAATGCTGAAATCAACTTTTCTTCAGAAATGGTAGGCAAACTATCGTATGCTGCGCGCAACTTGCTTCTCAAATATTCGGGAAGCTCTTTCTCCAGTTCTGCGATATCTGTGCCGTTATTTTTGATCTGACCTATCATCATGAAGCCGATGATGTGATTGTTGTAAATGATGGGCGACAGACATTCCCGTAAGCCCGCGTGGCAGGTATAGCTATATTGACTGCGCGTTTTTCTGCACTCCGCAAAGGCGTGCTTATCGCAGTCCTTGCAACGCAGGTCCATTTTCCCATCCTTGCGCAAAATCTCGCAAAAGCCGCTGAATTTCGTAGGATAGTAGCAAAGCTCGTTCCCCTCGGAATCATAAAGGCAGGTTTTGATATTAGTCAAGGTATAAAAATCATATAAAAGCTGTTTTAGGGCATCAAAATCAAATGTTGACATATTCGTAATTCCTCATACAAAATTACCATACTTTTATATAAATAATACTATAATTCAAGCAAAAAATCAAGTAGAATAATAAAAAAGGAGCAGAAAATGACTTATTTGAGCATAGATGTTGGCACAACTGGTTGTAAGTGTCAGTTGTTCTCCGAAAATGGAGATATAATAAAATATTTATTCAGGGAATACGCGTTCAAGATAATAGACGGCGATAGTTACGTCGACGTTTCGGCTATCGAAGGTCATTTGCGCGAGATGATAGAGGAGATATCGAGAGACTTTGACATCTCATCTATTTGCATCTCGTCGCTCGGAGAGTCCTTCGTACTTTTGGATGAGAATGACAGGATTCTTTTTCACCCCATGCTCTACACCGACACGCGCGGCGAGGAGGAAGCGGAGGAGATCAAGTCCGCCATCGGTGAGGAAAGGGCGTTTCTCATCACGGGTGTCGTGCCGCACAGCATGTATTCGCTATCAAAGCTTTTGTGGATCAAGCGCCATGCGCCTGACGTGTTTTCAAAAGCGCACAAGGTAATGCTTATCGGTGATTACATCGGTTATCTGCTCACGGGTAAGCGCGTGATAGACTATGCCTTAGCATCGAGAACGGGGGCATTTGACATCAGAGCTATGCAATTCTCGGATGAGGTCTTGGGGCGCTTCGGAATAAACAAATCCCTATTCTCTACTCCGATGCGAGCGGGCAGTATCGTTGGAAAGCTAAAGCCCGAATGGAACGTTCCCGCGCTTCTTGTGCTTGGCTCTCACGATCAGGTCTGTGCGGCTGTGCTATGCTTCAATCGGTTGCGATTGGCGGTATAGCTACACTTGAAGATGCGCGAAAGATATTTACGCGCTACACCAAGCATTTCTCCCCCGCCCCATCGGGTGCGTACGAGAGAAAATACGAAAAATACAAAAAAATTTATAAACTTGTAAAGGAGCTTGCTTAAGATGAAATTTGCGTTATATTTTGGAAACCGAGGATTTATGCCCGGAGAGCTGATCACCGGCGCGAGAGCCGATATGATAAAAGCCGTAACCGATGCAGGCTATGACTATATTGCGATGGATGAGAGTCTGACTCGCTATGGAGCTATCGAAACGCGAGATGAGGGGCGTTTATACCACGATTGGCTCAAGCGTCACGAGGGTGAATATGACGGAGTTATTCTCTGTATGCCCATATTTATTGACGAAAACGGCGCTATCACCGCTCTTCAGGATGCAGGCGTTCCCATCTTAATGCAGGCGTACCCCGATGAGATAGGAAAAATGGATTTCAGACATCGCCGCGATGCGTATTGCGGAAAATTCTCCGTAACCGACGTGTTTTATCAGTATAAGCTTCCCTTTACGGTCATGAAACCGCACGTTGTTCATCCTTTGAGCGAAGCTTTTCGCCAAAATCTTGATGATTTTGCAGCTATATGCCGCGTAGTCAAGGGAATGAAGCGCTTTAACCTCGGTTGCATCGGAGCAAGAACGACGGCATTCAAGACCGTGCGCTTTGATGAGGTAACGTTGCAGAGATACGGTATAAACGTAGAAAGCTTTGACCTCTCCGAGTTGATTTTCAAGGTGCAGGCAAAAGCCGACGACGATGCCGCTGTGCTTGCAAGAGTCAAGCGCCTTTTGCAGTATGCCGATTTCACGAAGGTGCCCGCGCAGAATATGCTGACTCTTGCGAAAATATCCGTAGTTATTGATGAATACATAGAAGAGTATCACCTTGACGCTCTGACGCTTCGCTGTTGGAACGAGATGGAAACCATCCTCCGAGTTTGTCCCTGCGTTCTCATCTCCGAGCTGAATGACAGAGGAATCGTATGCTCCTGCGAGATAGACCTTACCAGTGCGATAACTATGCGTGCTATGCAGCTTGCAAGCGGACGTCCTACGGCTTGTCTTGATTGGAATAACAATTACGGTGATGACGAGAACAAGGTCATCCTGTTCCATTGCGGACCCGTTGCGCAGAGTCTTATGACTGCCAAGGGTGTTGTGACCGAGCACAAGATGTTTGCCAAGGAAGACCCGGGAAGCGGATGGGGCACGAACGAAGGGCGCATATCCGCATTTGACATGACATTTTCAAACGGTTTTACCGAGGACGGAAAGCTTAAGGTATACGTCAGTGAAGCGAAATTTACCGATGATAAGATCGAAGGCAGCTTCTTCGGATGTGGCGGTGTTGCCGAAATTCCCGATCTGCAAAACAAGCTGATCCGCCTTGCCAAGGGTGGATTCAAGCATCACACGACGGTTGGCGTAGGTCATATGAAATACGTTTTGGAGGAGGCATTCAAAACGTATCTGGGCTATGAATTGATTGATATTGAGAGGTAAGAGATATGTTAGTAGGACTTAAAGACGTAATTGCCGAGGGCAGAAGGCAAAATATTGCCGTTGGTAGCTTTAACACGCCTAATTTGGAATGCTTGCTTGCGGTTTTGGATGCGGCGGAAACGCTAAACGTTCCCGTTATCATTGCTCATGCTCAATGCCACGAGAGCGTATCACGCCTTGACAAGATCGGACCCGTGATGGTCGAGCTTGTTAAGCGCAGCGGCGTAAAGGTGTGCGTACATCTTGATCATGGCGAGGATTTTGAATATTGCAAACGCGCTATTGATTTGGGATTTACTTCTGTTATGATCGACTATTCCACTCTCCCCTATGAGCAAAACGTAATTGGAACTAAGGAAGTGGTGGATTACGCACACGCTCACGGTGTAGACGTAGAGGCAGAGCTTGGGGCGCTTCCTCAAAGAGAGGGCGGCGGAGAGAGCACGGTTACCGATCCCGCCGATCTTTACACGCGCCCTGCGCTTGTGCCTGAATTTCTTGCAAGCACGGGGATAGACGCTTTGGCAATTGCCTTTGGTACAGCGCACGGTATATACCAAACCAAGCCCGTATTGAACATGGATATCATCACGCAGGTTCGCCAATACACCGATCTGCCCCTTGTCATGCATGGCGGAAGCGGTATTTCCCACGAGGAATATCGCGAGGTTATCGCGCGAGGTATAAACAAAATCAATTATTACTCATATCTATCCTATGCAGGCTATGCTGAAGCAAGAAGAACGGTTGCAGACAAGGAAGCGGATTTCTACCACAACCTTGCCCTGAACGTTCAGAATGCTATGAAGGAGAACGCTTTGACCACCATGAAGGTGTTCAGCGGACGAGATTAAGCACGGACCATTATCGAAGCATTGCAACGCAAGGGGATACACAAAAAACAAACTCAAAGAGGTTCAGAGCCAAAGCTCTGAACCTCTTTGAGTAGTATGGTGAACGTTTCGTTCACCCCTTGACTTGTGTTGGCTTTAGAAGTGTATTCCCTCCCCTGGTCGGTCTTCGCCTTCGCCTATGTAGTCTTCGGCGGGCTGATCGTCAATTTCGGTAGGCGTGTTATTCTCGAATGGATTGGGCTGACCTCCGATCTGCGGCTTGTATTCGACAGTACCTTGTTCACTTTCGCCGACGTTATCGGCGGTTTTTTCTTCAGTGAAGCCTATTTCCTTGTCTTCGGGTTTCACCGCAGCTTCTGTTTTCTCTCCCACGCCAACGGGCGACGTGGCGGTCGCGTGGCTTTCTTCGGGCACATCCTCCGCCGATGTTGTTATCTCCGCTTGTGGCGACTTTTCGGCGGTCACGGGCGGCTCATCTGCACCCCGACTCGGTGATGTGAAGAATGCCATAATAAACGCGAGGATGATGGTAATCAATCTTTTCATATGTTTTTTCCTTTCCGAGCACGCCTTTCGCGGCGGGGCACAAGTATAAACATAAAAACGCAAAAGTCCAGAGAGAATTGAGAAAAAGATGAGGAATCGCAGATGATTTTGCGATTCCTCTGGGGGTTATTCAACCTCAGCCGTCATCACCTCGATGATGAGCCTCGCGCCGAGCGTGAAACCTTGCGCGAAGGCTTCCCTCTCAGAGATGCCGTACATCTCGTTGGTACAATCGATGAGCTTTTCAAGGATTTCTTTTTCCTCGCCATTCAGCCGCTTTTGCAGCTCGTCCTTGTGTCGCGCGACGTAGCCGAGAAGCTCCGCGTACTCGCTTTCCTTCTTCGCTCCACCATCGCACGGCGAGATATTGCCATACCATAGCTCGTTTATAACGTTCATAATTTTTGCCACCTCCTGTAGCACAACACAATACCACAGGAGATGGCAAAAGTCCAGACTTATTTTGATTTTTTCTTAGAAGATTTTGTCGCCTCGAAGCTCACGCTTACAAGGAACTGCACCACCTCGTCGGGAGCGTCGGGAAGAAGCACAGATATCCAATGGCGTTTGTTCATGTGGTACGCGGGATAGACGCCATCGACTGCGCCGAATGAGCCGAACATCTCTGTTGGGAGCTTTAGATTTACAACGTCGATAACCTCGTCGCTGTCAACCCCAAACTTGCGCCGTGCGACCTTCATCACAATCGCATACCACTTGCGATTATCCGCGTGCCTCAATACCGCCGTATCAAAGTCCTCGTCAAACGGATAGTCCGGCGATGTGCCATATGTATTTAGGCAGTATTCAAGGAAAGATTGTTTGGTCATTATATCCTCCAAGCATTTTATGCCGCGGCGTTTGCATTGATCTTCTCGATGACACTCCTTATACCCAACCAAACTGAAATATCGGTAAAGACTTCAACGATACTTCCTCTATCGGTAAACGGAGGCTCTTGAAGCACGGACATATCCTTCATCACACCATTGTGTACAATATACTCAACGATTTGGTTGACAAAATAAATCTGATCTGCATCAAGATTAACGTCATTCAAATACTCCGCAAACGCTTCTTTTGCCGCCATCATATCGAGTCCCACAATTTCTCGCACAAACTCGCCAAGAGGTTTTTCTCCGTATTCCGCTTCGTAGTCCTTTCTGCTTCCGACCTCGCTCCACATAATGCGTTCCAAGGCCTTGATATCATCTGCATTCAAGGGAACGTTGCTCTTCAACTTAGCAATTGCCTCCTCGTCTTGATGCTGACGAATATAGAATTCGGCTTTGGCTTTGTAGTTCTTCAGGTCATCGTTTTCAAGATCGGATTCGTTCCATTCCACAGAAAGAATTTCATCATCGAAATCCGTAATATACTTAGCAACGGTTCTGGGTATATATTTCATCAAATTGCGAAGATTCTCGCGGATATGCTCAAACTCGTTAATTCCCGCGGTATCCAAATAATTGGTATGCAAAATTTTATTGATGAGTTCCGATTGAGCCATGATTTCGGGAATGTTTGCCACGCTTGCAATTCCGCTGACCTTTTTGTAAAGATCGGTACGAGCACGCGAATATTTCTTGCCCGCAAGATACGCAAGCTCGATGCCATACATTAAAGCGTCAAAACGAACCGCAGAGGCTTCGTCTTCATCGGGTGTGATCAACGGAGCAAGTTCTTCTGCTATCAAGAGAGTATCCTCATAAGTCAGCGAATTATAGTTGTCGGGATTTGAATATTGCTCAACGTAGCGAAGATGCTGACGAACAGCAAAATTCTCCTTATTCAACTCGCGCACCTTGCGCACCATATCATCAACCAAAGACTTGCGGAACGCAATTAAATCCGTCGTTTGATAAGCGATATCCTGCAGCTTAAAGGCAATCTGTGCCTTAAGCTTAAAGATGGCGCCCTGTAAAGCAACCTGATTGGCAGTCGGCTTGCCGTCGTTCATACGGAAAAATTCAAAATTTCCGCAAAAATCGAAAATATAGAATTTATCCTTGTCTTTGCCGTCCATAAGTCCGTCACAACGACGGGTACCGCGTCCTATCATCTGCCAGAACTTTGCCTTGCTCATCACTTTTTTGAAGAAGACGAGGTTGAGCACTTCAGGGACGTCGATTCCCGTGTCAAGCATATCGACAGAGATCGCAATTTGGGGCAATTTCTTGGGATCGGAAAACTCGTCTATTGCGCTCTGCGCATAAGTCATATAGTTGTCAATGACCTTCGTGTAACCGGGAAGATTGGGATATTCTTTTCCAAATATCTCGTGAATCTTTTCGGCATGCTCGTGGTTTTTGGCAAAGATGATCGTCTTTCCCAGCTTTTCGCCGTAATCGATGCGCAAACCGTCCTGCATCAGTATGTGAAGCACCTGGCGAATGGTGTCCTCATTAAACACCCACTCGTTAATGGCGGAAGACGAGATCCTTTCTGGATGATTACCATTTTCATCATCGAAAGTGTTTTCGTATTCTTCCTTATCCTCATCGGAAAGGTCGTCGTATACGATGCCTTCCTCGATGAATTTCAGCTTGCTTTCAACAGACATAAAGTCAACAAGAAAGCCGTCGGTAACTGCTTGTCCAAGCTCATAGCCATAGGTAGGAACACCGTTTTCGAGTTCGAATATCTCATAGGTGTTCTTATCTATTTCATCCTTCGGCGTTGCGGTAAGTCCCACAAGCGGCGCATCGAAATAGTTAAAAATATCCTTGTACTTGTTATAGATAGAACGGTGCGCCTCGTCTACGATGACGAGATCAAAATGTCCAACGGTAAAGAGCTTTTTGTCATTCTCGTCCTTGACGGTATCAATACAGCCCATCATGGTCTGATAAGTTGAGAATACGCATCGGGAATCAAAGTTCGCCTTATCCTCGCAAAGATTGGTTACAGAAAGGTCGGGAAGCATATTGGTAAAGGCGCGCTTTGCCTGCGTGACGAGCGAATTGCGGTCGGCAAGGAACAGAATATTCTTTACCCAACCGTGATCAAGCAGTGCCTTGCAAAGAGCAATGACCGTTCTCGTCTTACCAGAGCCCGTTGCCATAACGAGAAGCGCCTTGCGGCGATTCTTTTTGTCAAACGCCTCACAAACAGCCTTAATAGCAGCCTCTTGATAGTAGCGTCCCGCAATGTGCTTGTCAACCACCACGTTTTTGAGGCTTGCACGCATCGTGTGCAGATTGAAAAGCTTTTCAAGGTCGCGCTTTGAGTAAACAGACGCAACCTTGCGCTCGGGGTAGTATTTATCATTCCAAATGTGCGTATCAAAGCCGTTGGAGAGGAAAATGATAGGTCTGCGACCGTATTTCTGCTCTAACAGGTCGGCATACAGCTTCGCCTGCTGTCTACCCTTTGAAACGTCCATACAGGTGCGCTTCGCTTCAAGAACCGCGAGGGGCTTACCGTCGTCGCCATAGAGAACGTAGTCGGCGTAGCCTACCCCGCTTGCGTTGGGCATGCCGTGAAGCTCTACCTCGTTAACCCAATCCTTGCCCTCGACCCAACCTGCATCGGCAAGCATAAAGTCGATATATATCTTTCTCGTTTTGTATTCCGAAAGCTCAAGCGGCTTGGGAACGTAGGTCTGCTGCTGTTCGGCTCGGCGCGCAGTAAGCTCATCCTTGAGCGCTTTGTTTTCCTCGATCAGCTTGGCAATATCGATATCATTTTCGGGAACGAAGGAAAGAGCCTCGTCCACCGTAAGCGCAAGCAAGGACTTATCAAACTGCTGCTCGGTGTATTCGGGAGCGTAGAAATATGCAACACAGTCAAGGAAAACAAATAAGTTTTCAAGGCAAAGCTCCGCTTGCTCGAGGCTCACCTTTTTGCCGCCGTGAGCCGCAGTATTGCCGAGCTTACGGATAAATTCCATACGCCTCCAGACGTCCGCGCCAATAATGTCGCGGAACTTCTCGTCATTCATAAGGCTGACGAGGTTGTCCTGATATGGCATGACGAGATCGCGGTCAACGGAATACATCCATTTGACCGCAAACTCCATTGCTCTGCGGCAATTCAGCACGCAAGCGTCCACGTCAATATGTAATATTTTCTCCGCCGAGATCGCCACGTCCGTAAACGCGTCAAAATCAGGGGTGTTTTTTAGGAAATCAAAGTTGGTCATTTGATACCTCATCTTTTAGTCATCTTTGGAAATTATCGGACCATTATATTTTTTGGTCGAATCCCAAATAGTTTTTTCTCCATGTTTAATAACCGCCCGGTGTTGACTAAAAACAACTTCTGCTGGTCTTTTAATCTTAATAGAATTACATATTTGATTTAACTTCTCTGCAAAAGAAAAAGCAAATTTTTCTGCAAAAATAACATTGTATTCAAAGCTATATCTAAACTCATTGAAATAGTTGGAAATGCTTTCTAACTGCAAATCGAAATCATCATCTATGGTTTTAAGGTCTGTTTGAATATCATTTGGCAATTTCAAAAAATAGTCTATCAAATTATGAAGACCTTTACACTGTTTTCCTTGGTTCAGCTGGTAATAATAAATAAGGCATTTCATATAAAGTTCACTTGAAAGATTAATAAGAGCAACAAGCATTTCAAATCCATCGATATCAACCGGATTGAGACCTTGGTATTTTTCCATTACCAAGTTAAACAGAGCATTAGCATTTTTTCTTGCATTGAACGCCAAATCTAATAGATTATTATAGTCTGCATAATCGGCCTTATCGCCTTTGTGCGCCGCTTTGAAAATTAATGATTTTTTACCTGTTGCATCGGTTTCCTGTCTTATGGAACGCCAACTTCCTCTAAAGTAATACTTCTCTTTCATAAACTCATTCTTCACCCAAAATATTTTTGCATCAATGCTTTTTTTAGTATTTCGAGCTTTTCAAGGCTCTTTTGAATTACCAATTTTGATTTATCAATCTGTTCGACGAAGGATGCAAACTGCTCTTGCAGTTCTATTGATGGAAGGATAATTGGGAAATCTTCTACTTGGTCAAGATTAATCTGTCTCTTATCAATTCCTCCAACACACACTTTGCGGATATACTTTCGATATGCATCACTGATGAGAATTGTAAGAACGTATTCTGGAACAACAGAACCATCAAGGCGAACAAGATAGACATGTCCATTGATGTTTGCTGCATCATCATCGCCCAGATACAAAGCTGCCCTGCCAAGACTACTGTTTTCGGTGTTGATTCGTCCTGTCTTGGTAATCAAAATATCTTTATACTTCAAACTGCTCTTTTTCAGGCTGTAATGTGTGGCTTCGTCAATGTAAGCAACATCATCAAGTTCGATTCGATTTCTCCAAACATTCTGGCTGCGTAAAAATAGAATTCCTTTTTCAACGTAATTTTCGCTTCCACCCTTTGGCGTATTTCCGTTTGTTATTAGTGTAGATAACTCTTTCAATGGCTTTACTGGCAGACGCTTGGGGTTATCAATAGGGTCGCCAAACAGTTCGATAAATCGGGATTTGACAAGCTCGTCCAATTTTGAAAGTTGCTGCTTGCGGAGAGAAATTAGTGTGTTCACTTTATCAAAATTTTCAACAATCTCATTTTGTTTCTCAATTGAACATATGGGAATTTGTGCTTCTGTTAAATTTCCAAGTTTGATATATTTGATTACACCACCGATGGATTGCTTTCTCAATTCTTCCACATACCGATCAAGAAAGCAATACAAATATGGAACAGTCAAAATGTTTTTGTCT
The DNA here is from genome assembly GCA_045544735.1 of Eubacteriales bacterium. Taxonomy (GTDB): domain Bacteria; phylum Bacillota; class Clostridia; order Oscillospirales; family CAG-272; genus CAG-390. The sequence goes on along the minus strand of JAZPZM010000077.1, from coordinate 3,832 downwards.
CTGCTTTCAATGATGTAAGTGCGCTGATAAGCATCAAATTTTCCGTTGTAATACTTAACATTCAAATCGCCGTTTCCCGCGACCAAAACGCACTCACAATCATAGCTATATGTATCAATTCGCAACGGAGCAACAGAACAAGTAAAGAAAGGATATTGTCCGGTTTCACTTGATGTATTTGCATCAAGCTTTCCTGTTTTTATTTTCACATAATCACCCAATCTCGCCATTATGCCACCTTCATGACGGAAAATATCAAAGATACAAGTGCCGTTATAAGAGTAATAGCATTAAGCATCCGATCTGCACCTCCGTCGATATGAATAATATATTGTATATACAGAAACAGCCCCATAATACCAGATAATAAGATCATCGCAAAAGCGCGATTGTTATCATTGATAATTAATAATAAAACGGAAAGCGCCAAAAAAGTTATTATAAACAAAACATATGCTACAGCAGAAAAACGAAAAAGTTTGCCCGCTTTTTTATTTCTCTCCGTTTGCTCTTTTTCTGTTTTTGCTTTCAATTCGGCTTTCACTATTGCATCAGCAAGCTTATCGTAATCGATTTCAAGCTTTAACTCTTGAATATTATTGATAATCCGTTGTTTGTCTTTCTTTTTGCCCATTAAAGCATCTCCTCCAGTTCTGCAAGTCCTTTGGTGATCTCCAGCTCAAGCTCGTTCAGCTCTGCCAATATCTGAGAGGTAGGGGCATACTCTACGGGCTTGTATTCGGTCTTTTTGTACTTATTTATTGAGAGGTCGTAGTCGTTCTGCACGATCTCGTCCTTGGGTACAAAGAAGGATTTTTCTGTGCGTGCGCGGTCGGCTTCACCGTCAAGATTGTGGAAACGCTCGATGATATCACGAATGTCGTTTTCCTTGACCTCGGTGCGCTTATCGTCAAGGCTGAAGCCGTCTGCTTGCATATCGTAAAACCACACCTTATCCGTGCCGCCGTATCCCGTCTTTGTGAAGATAAGGATTCCTGTAGAAACACCCGCGTAGGGCTTAAACACGCCAGAGGGCATAGAAATTACGGCTTCAAGGCGATTATCATCGACTATCGCTTTGCGGATAGCCTTATGCGCGGTAGAAGACCCGAACAGTACGCCATCGGGAACGATGACTGCACATCTGCCGCCTACGCGAAGCATTCGGAGCATCAACGCGAGGAACAAAAGCTCGGTCTTTTTCGTCTTGCAGACCTTGAGAAGATCTGCGGAAACGGTATCGTAGTCAAGACTGCCCTTGAAGGGGGGATTTGCAAGGATAAGCGAGTATTTCTCCTTATCGGGATTCTGATCGGACAAGCTATCACGATACTCTATATAAGGGTTGCCCACGCCGTGCGTCATCATGTTCATCGCGCCGATGCGGAGCATCGTTCTGTCCATATCGTAGCCGTGGAACATTCCGTTCATATAGTGCGCTTTTTTCTGTTTATTGAAGAAAATCTCTTCCTTGCGCTTTTCCTTGAGATAATCCCCCGCCGCGACGAGAAATCCCGACGTGCCGCACGCGGGATCGCAGATTATTTCGTCTGCTTTGGGATCCATTAACTCTACCATCATACGAATGATGTGACGAGGGGTGCGGAACTGACCGTTAAGCCCCGACTGCGAGATCTTGGAAAGTAAGTATTCGTATACGTCGCCGCGAATGTCGCTGTCCTTGATCTGCGCCATTTGCGAGTAGATATCGTCAAGAATGGTAACGATTTTATCGAGAAGCAAGGGGGTGGGGATTTTGAAGATGGCATCATCCATATACTTGGAGTATGCGCTATCCTTATTATTGTGCAGGTTCTTGATAAACGGGAACACCCACTCCTGAACGGTAGAATACATCTTTCCCGCAGGAAAGTCGTGGAATACCGACCATTTGAGCTGATTTCCGTCGATCTCTCGCTCTCCCACCTTTACCTTGTCGGCAAAAATGCTTTTATGGGGAAGCCCGAGCATTACGGCTTCCTTTGCGCGAAGATTATCGGTATCGTCAAGGTCGCGGATGAACATCAAGTATGTAACCTGCTCAATTACGTCGAGAGGGTTTACAAGTCCGCCTGCGGCAAATACATCCCAAAGTCCGTCAATTCTATTTTTAAGTTCGCCTGTAATCATATTTTACTCCTTTTCGCGATTCCACGTGTATGCGGTATAACGACCGCCGCCAATTTTTAAAATTTCTCCGCTTATTACCAGCTCATTAAGTGCTCGTTGTACCGTGACTTGGCTGATATCGGGGCATTTTTCCATAATTTCTGATTTTGTTATTTTACCAAGTGTTTCTTGTATAATTGCTCTGATGCGTTCGGGCTTGGACATATTGCTCGCCGCCGTCAGCCTTACGCTCGCCGAAAACTCGCGATATGCCGCGGCAACGATACCAAGCGTATACTGCACGAAGGGAATATAATCGTTTTTATCCTCGTGCCAACAGGCGGAACTGTTTTGTAATGCCTCGTAATAGGTTTCTTTTGTTTGCTCTATCAGCTTTTCGATACTGATATATTTACCCACAATATAGCCTGCTCGGTATAGGAGCAGCAAGGTGAGCAATCGGCTCATTCTTCCGTTACCATCGTTAAACGGGTGAATGCATAGAAAATCCAATATAAACATTGGAATTATAAGAAGCGGATCGGCGTCGCTATCAGATAGCGTTTCATCAAAGGCTTTGCATATGCCATCTATAGCTGTTGGGGTTTCCCAAGCCGATACGGGAACAAAACGAACGCGCTTGTTCCCTTCCTCGTCTTCCTCTGCGATTACGTTATCGGTTTCCTTATAAGATCCTCCGATGGACTTCCCGCTGAATTTATATAGGTCGCGGTGAAGTTGCAATATAATTGATGGCTTCATCGGGATGAAATCGTGGCTTTCGCATATAGTGGAAAGAACGTCGCGATATCCCGCTATTTCCTGCTCGTTTTTCGTTCGAGGGGTTGTCTTGTTGGAAACAAGGCTTTTGAGTCGCTCGTCTGAGGTATAAATGCCCTCGATTTTATTTGATGCCTCTGTGCTTTGGATTTTAGCAACCTCAACAAGCTGAGTCAGTGTAGTAGCTTTTTGCTCTATAAATAACGTTTGCTCACCCTTGCGCTCGTGGATCTGTGTCAACAAAGACACTACTTCGGGCGTGAGCAATTTTTGCCATTTGTCTTGGTAATTGTAATTACGCATATAAACCTCGCATTACATTATTCTTATCTAAATTATATTATATACTCAATTATATCTTTTGTCAATGTCAATTTAGTCATTTGAGAGAAAATGATTAAATTGAGCAGTGCTGGCGCAAGTCTCAAGAACGCAAGAAAATCACCCCGAATGCCGTGGCTTTCGGAGGGGGAGGCTTTGAGTGCATATAGTAGTTATATATAATGTTATTCTTCAGTTAATATTATATTATACTTTATATTTATGGATAGTCCAATGTGAACCATACCATAGTTCATTTTTGAGCGATGCTTACTTCTCTGCTCCGAAGGCTCCGCAGTAGTTGAGTATACGTCTGCCGATTACGGAGATCCTGAACGTCGGGTTCGGGACGAGCACCTCGGTGCATGGCAGATCGCTCCAAGTATCATCGCAAATGCTATGTGCATTTTCGTCAAGCTCTGCGTAATTATCAACCATTTTTGACCGCGGTTCGCCTCCACCAAAAAATACTGCAGAAAGGATACATTTTCTGCAGTATTTTTATCCAAACCCCAGGTTTGGCATATCATCACTGCACGAAGTGTGGTGCATATCATCAGCTCCTTTGGAGCTGTATATCCTTTTCATAGGATGCTCACAAAAAAGCAAATCCGGACTGTTT
>JAZPZM010000076.1:0-15260 GCA_045544735.1 Eubacteriales bacterium | reverse complement strand
GGCGTTATGAGCATCGACCGCCGCATTAGCGGCATCGTGCTTGCCCTCCTCGCCGCCGTCACCGCGCTTGGTGGCATAAAGCGCATATCGCCAGTCACGGGGGCGCTCGTTCCCGTGATGAGCGTAGGATTTTTCATTATGTCAGCCGCTGTTCTCATTCTCCGTGCCGATGCGCTCCCCGCCGTTTTTAAGCTCGTGATGAGCGAGGCGTTCGATCTCTCGGCGGCGGGCGGCGGCGTGGGAGGCTTTCTTGCCTCGCGTGCCGTGCGCCACGGCGTGATGCGCGGACTTATCACCAACGAGGCGGGGGCGGGTACTTCACCGATGGCGCACGCGGTAAGCGACGCGCCATCGGTTGAGCGCGGCTTTATGGGCATTGTCGAAGTGCTCGTCGACACCGTGATCCTTTGCGGAATGACGGCGGCGGTGATACTTATAAGCTACGGCGAATGCTCCGTATGGGGCGAGAACTCGGTGATGATGACGCTGTCCGCCTACTCCGCCGTGCTTGGCGCGTGGGCTGACTACGCCATGTGCGCGGCGGTGGTGCTTTTCGGGCTTGCGGCAGTTATATGCCAAAGCTTCTACGCGCTTGAAGCGCTTTCCTACCTTACTAAAAAGCTACCGCCGAGGGCGCAATCGGCGGCTCGGCGGCTCTTTATTCTTTTGTTCGCGCTTTGCGCCTACCTCGGTGCCGTCGCGCCGCCCGCGTTCACGTGGGGGCTTGCCGACCTTGCCATAGGCGTTATGACGCTGATAAATCTCCCCGCCGTCCTTTTGGCTTTGGAGGAAATAAAGCAAAGGACGCGGGAGTATTTCGGATAGCTTATTTGTATTTCTCGGCTTGGAGATTGAACATCTCGGCGTACTTGCCGTCCGTCTGCATAAGTTCCTCGTGCGAGCCCGCCTCAATGAGCCGTCCCGAATCGAACATATAAATTCTGTCTGCCATTCGGGTGGTGGAGAGTCGGTGCGAGATGAATATGACCGTTTTATCCTTCGCGTGCTCAAGGATGGACTGATTAAGCTCGTACTCGGCGACGGGATCGAGCGCACTTGACGGCTCGTCCATTATCCAAAGCTCGTAGGGGCGTGCGAACACTCTTGCTATCGCTACCTTTTGTCCCTCTCCGCCCGAGAGATTGATGCCGCCCTCGCTGAACTCACAGCCGAGGTGCGTGTCTATACCCGCGGAAAGCGTTGCGAGCTTGTCGGAAAATCCCGCCGCGCAAAGCGCCTCTTTTACGCGCTCGCCGTCGCGCTCGGCGTCGTAATCGCCGCCCATAACGTTTTCGGCAATGCTTGCGTCAAAGAGCTTGAAATCCTGAAATACGCAGCCTATCTTATCTCTGTACTCGTCAAGGCGGTATTCGGGGAGCGGTCTGCCGTTGTACACGACCTCTCCGTCCGTAGGGTCGTAAAGGCGCATCAGGAGCTTTATCAGCGTTGTCTTGCCCGCGCCGTTGTAGCCGACGATGGCGATCTTCTCGCCCTTTTCTATCTTCAGGCTCACGCTCGTGAGCGCGTCCTTGCCGCCTTCCACGGTGCGTGCAACGTGATCCGCCTTATGCCAGCGATATTTCGGATTTGACGAAAAATCATAGCTGAAGCTGACGTTTTTAAGCTCCAGCGAGCGAAGTGAGCCGACCTCGCGCTCGCCCGAAACGACCTTCGGCTCGTAGCGTAAGAAGCCGTAGTATTTTTCAAGGAAAAGGCTGTGCTCGGGGAACTTGGCAAGGCGCTCAACGAACTCGGAAATGCTGTATCTGACCTGCCATACTATGCCGACGCTCGCGGCAAACGTGCCAAGCTGTATCGAGCCGCGAAGCAAGCAGATGAACATATAAAAGGTTATTCCGAGAGAGGTCGCCTCCATAAGCACGCTATTGAAAAGTCCGTAGAGCAAAAAGTATTTCTTGCCGTACTTCTGTCCCACGCGCACAAGCTCGTCGTTGTTTTCATCAGCCTCGCGCACAAGCAGCTCGTCCGCACGGCTAAGCCTTATCTCCTTTGCATAATCGGGCAGATGATACGCGCGGTTGATATAGCTTTGCTTGCGGTAAAGCGGCGTTTGCTCCTTGCGTGCCATATAGTTTACCTTGTTTCCGACGTGATTTACTATACAGCTTATCACACCCATAGCGCAAAGCACCACGATGACTACGGCATCCGTGTCCGCCGTGGCAAGCGCCGCGATAGCGGCAAAGAATGCAACGGCGGCGCGAGCCATCTTGTTTATGTTCTCGATAACTCTTATCGCACGCTCGCTCGACTCCTCCATCGACCAGACGAAATCGTTATAGAATTCGGGGTCATCGTAGCATGAGATATCAAGCGTTCTCGCCTTTTCAAAAAGCTCCTTGTGGATGTTATAATTCAGACGGTAATGCAATATCGGGCGCATGATCTGAAAATAAATCTTATCTACTAACTGGAAGCATATCTGCCATATCGCAACGTAGAGAATTATACGCAGAAGCTCCGAAAGCGGCTTGCCCTCGTCAATAGCGTTGAAAAGGTGGAGCGTAAAGTACATATCGACCACGCGGTTGATGCCCCACAGCACGCCCTCGACCAAAAATCCGCCAATCGCAAACGTCGGGGAAAGGCGAACCACCTTAAAGAACATCCGCCAATAGTTGCGGTTTATCATAGCAAAGGATTGCTTCGGAGCGCGGTTTTCGTTTTTCTTACTCATCCTTCTCGCCCTCCTTGTAGTTCTCTGCCTGAAGTCTGAACATCTCGGCGTACTTGCCGCCCTTTTCCATAAGAGATGCGTGCGTGCCTTCCTCGATAACGGCACCGTCCTCCATCATATAAACGCGGTCGGCAAGAACTGCGCTTGAAAGGCGGTGGGAAATGAAGATAACGCTCTTTCCCTCGGTCGCCTTGAGCATATTTTCAAACATCTTATGCTCCGCTATCGGGTCAAGCGCACTTGACGGCTCGTCAAGCACCACGAAGGGCGCGCCCGCGGCAAACACACGCGCAAGGCTTATCTTTTGCTGTTCGCCGATCGAAAGGTTAACGCCCTCGTCGTCAAACTCGCGCGTAAGTATGGAGTCGACTCCGTTTTTGAGCGTTGCGACCTTTTCGTACGCACCGCTCGCCTTGAGCGCGGCATCCACCCTCTCGTCGTCGCCCTGCTCCTCGCGGCGCAAAAGCACGTTGTCCTTTACGGTCATCGCAAAGAGCTTGAAGTCCTGAAATACGCATCCGAAAAGTCCGCGCCAGCTTGAAAGGCGGTATTCCTTCGCGGACTTGCCGTCAAGCAACACCTCGCCCTCGTCGGGGTCGTAAAGGCGCAAAAGGAGCTTCACAAGCGTGGTTTTACCCGATCCGTTTCTGCCGACGAGCGCAATCTTCTCGCCCTTGCGGATAGTTATATTCACACCCGCAAGCGACTCCTTTTCGGCGTTATTATATTTAAAATGAAGATTTTTTATCTCCACGTCGCCCGCGCTTGCCTCGGGTGCGCTTTCATCCTCCGTTATCGTGGGCTGATAATCAAGGAAGTAGCGAACGTTCTCGATATAGAGCGAATGCTCGGAAAACTCGGCAAAGTTCTGCACCACGCGCGAAAGCATATACGATACGTTACCTATGGAGGTAAGCACCACGATGCAGTCACCCGGAGTCATACTGCCCTGACCCTCTCCGAGCGTGCGCCAAAGCGAATACGCCATAGCTCCGAGCACGGTGACGGTCTGCATTCCGTACTCGTATAAAACGCTGGACAGCGCAAACTTTGTTCCGTGCTTGCCGCAAAGCTTGGTCTTTTCGTTGCGTACGTCGGCAAGCATTGAAAGCTGTTGCTCGGAGAAGCGCCCAAGGCGCATCTCCTTTGCATAGTCCGAAAGGTAGAACGTGCGGCGCACGTAGTTATACTTTCGGTCGGACGGCTTACCCGCCATCTGCCATCCGTGATAAATTACCTGACCCCAATGCCGCACAAAGCCCATAACAAGCGGCAAAACGGCGAATATGATAAGAAGCGGGTCGATAGTGAACAGTAAAAGTGAGTTGAGCGAGAGCGAGGTGAACGTCCAGATAAGGTTGTCCAGCGTATTCATAACGTTGTATACCCTATTCGTTACCTCGTCCATCGCCTTTACGTACTTGTCGTAAAATGCGGGGTCCTCATAGCAGGCAAGCTCCACCTCGGTCGCCTTTTTATACAGTTTTTTCTTCAGGCGGTGTTGGATTTGCCTATTTGCCTTTACGGACGGGACGTTCCAATAGAAATTCGACAGCGTCCAAATAACTATCGCCGCGCCGCCCACGATGAATATGTACCTGAACACCTCGGCGGTGCTCCAGCCCGTGCCGCTTACGCTGTCGACGATCGCCCTGACGAGATACGTCGTGAGTAAAAAGTTCAGCGGCGCGTTAAGAACGGTCACGAAATAATACATAAAGAAGTAGGAGCGCGAGCCTTCCCACACCTGACGCAAAGCGAATATATTATTCGATAAGGTCCGTCCAAGCGGCAGTTTTTTCTTTTTTTCTTTCTTTCCCATTAAACTTTCCTTTCGTTTGGTCTTATCTATTAAGTGTCAAAAAGGCAAGAATGGTTTGCTCTTTTTTGAAATTTTATCACGCTTTTTCGGTGGAGTCAATAAACCATTAGTTGAAACAACTAATACTCTAATTTGAATAAGAAAACAAAAAAATAAATGCCTCGTCATCTGCCGAGGCATTTATTTTTAGCGCTGAATTACTTGTTTGCGCTTCTTCTCTTCTCAAAGCAAGCGCTGCAGTAGATAGGTCTGTCCTTTGAAGGCTCAAAGGTAAGCTTGGCTTCACCGCCGCACTCGTCACAAACAGCATAGAAATACTGTCTGGGAGGATTGCCGGCATTCTTCTTTGCATCGCGGCACGCCTTGCATCTCTTGGGCTTGTTGGTGTAACCCTTCTCAGCATAGAAAGCCTGCTCGCCGGCTGCGAAAACGAACTCGTTACCGCACTCAACGCAAACGAGAGTCTCGTCCGTATACTCGGGGGCAGCTACTTCGGTTTCGACTTCGGTGGCTTCAACCACAACTTCTTCTTCGTACATGTTTTACCTCTTGTAATTATGTATATTCGCCCTCGGCGGACTTCAACCGCCACCTTTGGTGACCCAACGCTCTTCTTTAAGCTATTCGGGCATATATGTTAAAAGCCTTATGAGAGCAAGGCTCTTAATTTCTGTTTGATTCGGCAGAGTGCGTTACCTACCGATTTTGGTGAGCGCCCCACCACGCGTGCTATTTGTGCAGAAGAAAGTCCCGAAAAATAAAGCCACCAGACTCTATTTTCATACTCAGAAAGATGTTCACTTATTCTACGACTCAACTCTTCCGCGTTCTCGCGCTCGATAAGCTCGGATGCAGGGTCAACGTCCCCTACGTCACCAAACACGTCAAGCGTGTCGTCAATGGGAACGAGATCCGTCCGCGAGCGACGCCATATCGCGCGAAGCGCGCTTATTATGGCTTTATTCACGCAAATCTTTGCGTAAAGTCCGAAGCTGACGTTTTTATAAGATGGGTCGTAGCTCTTTACTGCGGAATGAAACGCCACGAGCGCCTCTTGCGAAAGCTCCTCCGCGTCCTGCGGCAAAAGCTCGGCACGGTACTGCGCCACAGCCGCGTCAAGAAGCGGCTTGAATTTGTCAACAAGAAACGCAAAAGAAGCCTCGTCCCCTTCTTTGGCAAGAATTACAAGACGAAGCGTTTCCTTTTCAGAATATTCAATGGTCGGATTAGTCAGAGAGTTTTCCTTCACTACGGCACCTTGCTATGAAACTTCTACGTCAAACTGGGGCGTGTCTAATTTTTCATCATTTCGAGTCGTGTACATTATTATTATAACATCTTTTTATTTTTTGTCAATATAAAATTAGTATTTTTTTTGCTTTTCTTTAAAAATTTGTTCAAATTTCGTCATTTTCAAAAAGAAAAGGGCAAAAAGCCCTTTTTTAATCAAAAAGATAGTTCACCTGCCCCGCCATAAGCGCGTTAAAGCCGCGATATATGACTTCGGGGCGGCTGTAGAAGTTCTCCTTCATTCTGTTTGCGCGGTTCTCGCTGTCGACCGTGAGCGTTGCCTCGAAGATGACCTTTTTCTTCTCCAACATCGCGCATTTCACGTCGCACTTGCCCGTGCCGTCCTTGCGCGGAATGACCTCGCACTCCACCGTAATGCCGCGGCGCGAAAAATCAAGATATCTGAATGCGGCGGCAAGGGATTGGTCAAGTATTGAGGAGAGAACGTCGCTTTTCAGCTCCTGCGCTACTATCCTTCCCTTATCCGTGACGTAAAAATACTCGTCCTCGTCCTCCTTGACGGACGCGATAAGGTCGGCGTCAAGCATTTCGTTAAAGCTCTCGGCAAAGTCGAGATACATGACGAAATCCGTCTGCATAACTATATCGTTTATGGTATAAAAATCGAGCGGGTAGTTTATATTTTCCATAAGGTAAAGAACAAAAATCTTTACCGAGCGCTTACTTCCTATGGGAGATGACATAAAATCCTCCTAAAAAATTATCATTTGCTTATATATTACCACAAAAAATTCAAATCTTCAACAGTTTTATTTGACTTTATGGAAATTTTGTGCTATTATAGATAATATATAACGAAAGGAGCATTTTTATGATAAATATTGCTTTACTCGGATTTGGAACTGTTGGCAGCGGCGTTGCCGAGGTTCTGACTGACAATGAAAAAATAATCACCGCAAAGCTTGGAGAGCAGGTCAACGTAAAATACATCCTTGACCTGAGAGATTTCCCCGACAGCCCCTTCGCGGATAAGATAATTCACGATTACAGCGTGATACTTAACGACCCTGAGATCAGCATCGTGGTCGAAATGATCGGCGGAATCAAGCTTGCCGCCGAGTTTACCGAAAAGGCTCTGCGCGCCGGCAAGAGCGTAGTTACCTCCAACAAGGCGGTCGTTGCCGCGTACGGTGAGGTATTTCTTGCCCTCGCGCGTGAAAACGGCGTGCGCTACCTCTTTGAGGCGAGCGTGGGCGGCGGTATTCCCGTTCTCCGTCCCATCGCCGAGGACCTCTCCCACAACAAGATACTTTCCGTCAGCGGAATACTTAACGGTACTACCAACTTCATTCTCAACGAGATGTCCGCAAAGGGACAGACCTTCGAGGATGCTCTTGCCAAGGCGCAGTCGAAGGGCTACGCCGAGGCTGACCCCGCCGACGACATCGACGGCGTTGACGCCGCAAGAAAGATAATCATTCTTGCCGCTATCGCCTACGGAAAGCTCATATCCCTTGACGACGTAAGCGTAGAGGGCATTCGCGGCTTACCCCTTGCCGACACCGAGCTTGCAGAGAGCCTCGGCTGCCGCCTTAAGCTCATCGCAAGCGCAAAGCTTGACGACGAGGGCAAGGTATGCGCGTCCGTCGCTCCGAGATTCGTAAGAAGCTCCTGCCCCCTTTCCACCATCAACGGCGTTTTCAACGGCATTCTCGTTCGCGGAAACGCATCCGACGACGTTATGTTCTACGGCCGCGGCGCGGGCAAGCTCCCCACCGCGGGCGCGGTAGTCAGCGATATCGTTGACATTATCGCGCATCCCAACGCCGTAGTTGCCGCATACGATTGGGAAAGAGTAGGCTCTGACGCTACGGCGAAGATCGCCGCAGAGCGTTACTGCCACATCTTTGCCGATGCCGAGACCGCACGCGCTACCGCGCGCTCGCTCGACACCGCCGTTACCTCCGTCGGCAACACCTACGCACTTATTTCAAGCTCTGCCACCGTCGAGGGCGCAGTAAGAAGCTACGAATTCTTTGAATAAGGTGCATATACTACACGTCCTGACGGATTCAAACGTCGGGGGCGCGGGAAGCTGGATATGCTATCTCGCAAGCGCATCCCGACACAAGCACACCGTAATAATACCTCAAGGCGCGGCTATCAAGCCGCGCCTTGAAAAAACAGGAGCGAAAGTCTACGAGCTTTCGGGCATCGCAGACCGCTCCTTCTCTCCCTTTGCCATCGGCAGACTTGCGCGACTTATGCAAAACATCGCGCCCGACGCGGTACACACACACGCCTCGGTAAGCGCAAGGCTCGCCGCTCGACGCGCCCGCCTTGCGTGCATAATGACACGGCATTGCTCGGATATGCCGCCTGCGTGGCACGCGCTGATGCCTAAAAAGCGGCTATCGCGCACCGTTTGCGCCGCTATAGCAACAGACGAAAAAGCAAGGCTTGCTCTGCTTAAATCGGGCATACACGACGAGAAAATAACCGTCGTGCGCAACGGGGCAAGCCCCTTGCGCGAGGTGAGCGCGGACGAGCGCGCGGCTCTGCAAAAGCGGCTTGGCATTCCCGACGGTGCATTCGTCGCGGGAATTTTCGCACGTCTTGAGGCGGTGAAGGATCACGCGACGGTGATAGAAGCCGCGCGGCTTTGCGAGGGCGAGGGCGTTTATTTTCTGATAGTCGGCACGGGAAGCCTTGAAGCGACGCTCAAGAAAAACGCGCCGCGTTGCGTTCGCTTTTGCGGCTTTGCGGACGATATCGCGCCATATATGGCGCTGTGTCGGGCGAATATCAACGCCTCGCGCGGCACGGAAACGTCGAACCTCGCCATTATCGAGGGAATGAGCGCGGGCGTAGTGCCCGTGGTATCGGACTACGGCTCAAATCCTGCGCTTGCAAAGGACTGCGGGCTTGTATTCGAGGCGGGAAACTCCGCCGCCCTCCGCGACGCTCTGCTCCGCCTAAAGAACGAGCCGAGCCTCGCCGCCGCACTCTCGCGCTCGGCACGAGATGCGTTTTCGCACGAATACTCGGCAGAGAGATTTGCACGGCAAATAGACGAAATTTATGAAAACGCGGTGCGTTTTCAATGATATATTTGGCTTGCGCCAAATATGATATACGCCTACGGCGTATGATGAATGATGTATTTGCCTTACGGCAAATATGAAGGAAAAAATCGGAAGAAACTCGTGGGTTTCTTCCGATTTTGTTTTTATAAATTGCTTTTTGCGTAGCAAAAAGCTACCTAAACATTTTGCGAAGCAAAATATTTAACATTTCGCAAAGCGAAATATTTCACACGCCGCAGGCGTATTTCACCCGACGAAGTCGGATTTCATTGATAAAACGCCTTCGGCGTTTTATCACTTCTCCGTGTCGAGGTACTTCCAATAGCTCTTGAGGTAGTCTATACCCGACCAGAGCGTGAAGAAGGTCATAAGAACGGTGGTGATAATGCCGAGAATGCGCCAGCCCTCAAGTGATGCGAATATCGCAACGTCCGAGAATGCAAGCGAGAGGAGCTTGAAAAGCACGGGCTCAAGGAGAATGGTGCAGATGCAGATGATCTGCGTAACGGTCTTTATCTTGCCGAGCCAGCTTGCCGCAACGACAAGTCCCGCGTTCTTGCTTGCAACGAGTCTTATCGAGGTCACCGCAAACTCACGGAAGATAACGATGAGAAGTCCCCAGAAGAACCACGCACGGATATCGTCAAAGCGGTAGAAAAGCGCGAGCATCGTGCCGATGACCATAAACTTGTCGGCAAGAGGGTCGATAAACTTGCCGAAATCGGTGATAAGACCGTATTTTCTTGCTATTTTACCGTCAAGCATATCGGTGATAGCGGTGAATATAAACACCACGGCGGCGATCACGCCCGAAACGTAGGGGTTTACCCACGCCGCAGGAAGAAGGACTGCGAAAATACAGATCGGTACAAGGCACAAACGGAGTATCGACAGTTTGTTAGGAAGATTCATTTTACTCATAATAACATACCTCTCATTCTACAACGGCAACGCCGAAAAGATCGTAATCAAGCACTTCCTTGATCTCCACAAGGAGCGTGCTTCCGCCGCTTATGCGGTAGGGTGCGCTGAAATATACCTTGCCGTCGATCTCGGGGGCGTCAGCGTCACTCCTGCCGAAATGCGTTTTCGAGACCGTGTCGTAATCCTCGACGATAACGCGGATGCGCTTGCCGACCATAGCCTCGTTCTTTTCCTCACTTATGCGAAGCTGTGCCTGCATAATTATGTCGGCTCTGTCCTGCTTTAATTGCTCGTCTATCTGATCGGCAAAATCGTAAGCGGGCGTTCCCTCCTCGCGTGAGTACGGGAACACGCCGAGGCGGTCAAAGCGCATTTCCTTGACGAACTCGCAAAGCTCCGTAAAATCCTCCTCACTCTCACCCGGAAAGCCCGTGATGAAGGTGGTGCGGAGCGTGATATCGGGTATCTCGCGGCGGAGCTTTTCTATAACGGTACGTATCATCGCGCCGTCGCCGTGGCGGTTCATAGCCTTAAGCATTCTGTCAGAGATATGCTGTAGCGGCATATCTATGTATTTTATAACTCTGTCGTTGTCCCTTATCTCCGCTATAAGCTCGTCGGTGACCTTGTCAGGATAGCAGTAAAGCAAGCGGAAGCGCACGCTCTCGGTCGCGTCCGTTAGGGCGCGAAGCAAGGGCGCAAGGCTGTATTTGCCGTAAAGGTCAACGCCGTAGCGCGTGATGTCCTGCGCTATGATATTTATCTCAACCGCTCCGAGAGCCTCAAGATGCTTTGCTTCCTTAACAAGCTCATCCATAGGACGGCTGCGGAATTTGCCGCGAATGTACGGAATCGCGCAATAAGCGCAACGGTTGTCACAGCCCTCCGCAATTTTCAGGTATGTCCAGAAAGTCGGAGTGGTCAGCACTCTGTCACCGCCGAGAGCGACCTCGTCCGCGCTCTTGAACGAAGCGTAGCCGCGCTCGCCGCGCTCGATGGAGCGCACCGCATCCACGATATCGTGGATAGAGCCAACGCCGAGAACGGCGTCGATCTCCGGCATCTCCTGCATTACGCTTTCGCGGTAACGCTCGGTAAGGCAACCCGTGACGATAATGCCGCGAAGCCCGTTATTTTCCTTAAGCCACGCGATATCAAGTATATTGTCGATAGCTTCCTTTTTTGCCGACTCGATAAAGGCGCAGGTGTTGATGACAACAACGTCCGCCTCCGTTTCGTCGGGCGTGATCTCGTAGCCCGCCGCCATCAGCTCGTGAAGCATGACCTCGGTATCAAGCTGATTTTTCGGGCAACCGAGAGAAACAAATCCTATTTTCATTTTTCTTCCTTATAAATTAACAAATCCGAGCTTGCGGCGAACCTTGGAAAGCGTCTTGCGGGCGTAGTACGCCGCCTCGTCTGCGCCGTTTTTCATAACGGATTCAAGATACGCCTTGTCAGCGAGCAGGCGGCGGTATTCCTCCTGAACGGGCGCAAGCCTTTCGGCGCACGCCTGACCGACGGCGATCTTGAAGTCGCCGTATCCAACGCCGTCAAACTCGCGCTCGATCTCCTCAACGCTCTTTCCCGTGAAGCAGGAATAGATCGTGATAAGGTTCGTAACGCCCGGCTTATCTTCGGCTACGCGGATCTCGCTGCCCGAATCGGTAACGGCACGCTTGAATTTGCGGATTATCGCGTCCTTATCGTCGAGAATACGCACGACGGCGTTCTCGTTCTCGTCCGACTTGCTCATCTTCTTCGTCGGCTCGGCAAGGGACATTATCCTTGCGCCCGCCTTGGGAACGATGGGCTCGGGCATAGTAAAGGTATCGGGGTACAACTGATTGAAGCGGTCAACGATGTTGCGCGCAAGCTCAACGTGCTGCTTTTGGTCGCTTCCAATCGGCACTACGTTAGTCTGGTAAAGCAGAATATCCGCCGCCATAAGCACGGGGTAGGTGAAAAGTCCCGCGTTTACGTTGTCTGCGTGACGCGCGCTCTTGTCCTTGAACTGCGTCATTCTCGACAGCTCGCCGAACATGGTAAAGCAGTTGAGCATCCACGCAAGCTCGGTGTGCGCGGGAACGTGCGACTGAACGTACAGCGTGTTCTTTTCGGGGTCGAGTCCGCACGCGATATAGAGCGCAAGCGTTTCGTAGGTGCGGCGGCGAAGCTCGGCGGGGACTTGGCGCACGGTTATGGCGTGCTGATCCACCACGCAGTAAAAGCATTTATATTTTTCGGAAAATTCGGGGAAGTTCTTTATTGCGCCGAGGTAGTTACCGATGGTAAGGTTACCAGAGGGCTGAACTCCCGAAAACGATACGGGTCTTTCGTCTATCATTGTATGTCCTCTCTTATTCTGCAAGCATTTCGCGGGCGACCTCGCCGAGAATTACGCATCCTCGCTCGATCTGCTCGTCGCTGGGGGTGGAATAGTTAAATCTTACGGCGTTGGACTTGCCGTCGGCATCGGGGCAGAACGCCGTTCCGGGCACTACTGCGACCTTGCGCTCAAGCGCACGCTTTACAAACTCGTTCATATCTATCTTTTCGGGGAGAACGCACCACACGAACAGACCGCCCTCGGGGCGCGTGAACTTAAGCTCGGCGGGGAGATTCTCCTCAAGTCCCTTCATCATAAGGGCGCATTTGCGGCGGTAGATGGCGCGGATATTTTCGATATGTCCGTCAAGGTCTCTTTCGGTCATATAGCGATAGCAGAGCATCTGGAAGAATATGTTCGTGTGAACGACCTCGACCTGCTTTGCAACGATTATCTTGCTCATTACAGCCTCGGGTGCGCAGAGGTAGCCTATACGCATACCTGCGGACAGCACCTTCGAGAAGGACGAGCAGTATATTACGAGTCCCTCGGTATCAAGGCTCTTGATGGTGGGGATCTCCTCGCCCGCGAAGCGAAGCTCGCCGTAGGGGTTATCCTCAAGTATCATTATCTCGTATTTTTTGGCAAGCTCGTATATCTTCTTGCGCTTTTCAAGGCTCGTGGTGATGCCCATCGGGTTGTGGAAGGTGGGTATCAGATAAAGCAGCTTTGCTCTCTTTTCGGTCTTAAGCAGCTCCTCAAGCGCGTCGGTGTCGATGCCGTCCTCGCAAAGCGGAACGCCGAGCGTGCGCGCACCGTTTGAGCGGAAGGCGTTGAGTGCGCCGATAAAGGACGGGTCCTCGCAGATAACGGCGTCGCCCTCGTTACAAAACGCCTTGCAGGCAAGCTCAAGTCCCTGATTTCCTCCGCTGACGATGATGGTGGTATCCGTGTACGCGTCGCCGCGCTCGGTGGACTTGCCAATGCCGAACTTTTCAAGCAGGCGTGCGCTTACAGCTTGGCGCAGAGGGGGATAGCCCTCGGTCTGGCTGTATTGCAGAGCGGTAACGGGAGAGTCCGCGTATATCTGTGCCGAGATCTCCGCCATTTCCTTTACGGGAAAGGACTCTGCGGCGGGATTTCCCGCGGCAAAGGCGATTATTTCGGGGTTGGTAAGTGACTTGAATATCTCTCTTATTGCCGACGGCTTGAGCGCCGCAAGCTTATCGGAAAATTTATATTCCATTGCAATTCCTTTCATTTTTCAAAACATAATTATACATAATAATAATACACCTTTTTTGTATTGTTGTCAAGTTCTTCTTGACAGAATGATTAAGTTATGTTAATATTAATACTGATATATTATTTATTTTTGAGAGGTACAAAATGATAAGTCATACCGTTATGTGGAAATTCAAGGACGAAAATAAAGAGGAGAATATGAACACTATTGCCGAGCGTCTTATGGCGCTTTACAAAAGCGGAAAGATAGACGGACTTCGCAAAATGGAGATAGGCAAGGACGTTTCCCACACGGATATGTCCTACGATATGGTGCTTCTTACCGAGTTCGACTCGATGGAGGCTCTTGCCGCGTACAAGATACACCCCGACCACGTTGCTATCTCGCAGTTCGTAAAGACCATCCGCACCGCCCGCGCGGTAGTTGACTTTGAGTTTTGATTTAAGGAGATAAAAAATGAGTATTGCCGATAAGATATATATCGAAAACTGCCGTGATATTCTTGAAAACGGCTTTTACGACGACGAGCTTGAGGTGCGTCCCCGTTGGGAGGACGGCACGCCCGCGCACACCGTAAAGAAATTCTGCCTTGTCAACAGATACGATCTGCGTGAGGAATTTCCCATTATGACGCTTCGCAAAACGGGCGTTAAGAACTGCGTTGACGAGATACTCTGGATATGGCAGAAGAAGTCCAACCGCATATCCGAGCTTGGAAGCCACATCTGGGATTCGTGGGCAGGCGCGGACGGCACCATCGGCAAGGCGTACGGCTATCAGCTCGGAATCAAGCACAAATACCCGGAGGGCGAGTTCGATCAGGTCGACCGCGTGCTTTACGACCTTAAAAACAATCCCGCCTCGCGCCGTATTATGACCAACATATACAATCACGCCGACCTTAACGGAATGAATCTCTACCCCTGCGCGTACTCGATGACGTTCAACGTTACGGGAAAATACCTCAACGGAATCCTCAATCAGCGCTCGCAGGATATGCTCGTGGCAAACAACTGGAACGTCGTGCAGTACGCCGTTCTCCTCTCGATGTTCGCGCAGGTGTCAGGACTGCTCCCCGGTGAGCTGGTTCACGTTATTGCCGACGCGCACATCTACGACAGGCACATTCCGCTGGTCAAGGAGATGATCGAGCGTCCGCAGTTTGACGCACCCAAGTTCCACCTGAACCCCGACGTTAAGGATTTCTACGACTTCAAGGTCGAGGACGTGGTGTTTGAAAATTACGAGGCTAACCCCATCGGATTTAAGATCCCCGTAGCTATATAAGCGGAAAGGAAAAAATATGGATCTCATAGTAGCCGCCGACAGAAATTGTGCTATCGGCAAAAAGGGCGACCTGCTTTACAGTCTGCCCGAGGATATGAAATATTTCCGCGCTAAAACGCTCGGAAAGACCGTTGTAATGGGACAGAAAACGCTTGAATCCTTCCCCGGAGGCAAGCCGCTTCCCAAGCGCACTAACATAGTTATCTCCGACGATCCCGCGTTCACGCCCGACGGCGTAGTTATCGTGCGAAGCTTTGCCGAGCTTTTTGCAGAAATTGCAAAATATCCCGCTGACGATGTTATGCTCATAGGCGGCGGAAGTCTTTACAATGCCCTGCCCGACTACTGCACGCGCGCGTACGTGACGCTTATCGACGCCGAGACCGAGGGTGCTGACACCTTTATCCCCGATTTTTCACGCCGCGAGGGCTGGTCGCTTGAAAGCGTTTCCGAGCCGCTCGAAACGGGCGGATACACCATCCGCTTCGCCGTTTATCTTAACCATAACGTAAAGATTTTTGAATAACAAAAAGGACGGAGCTTAGGAGCGTTCTCATAAGGATGTTTACAAATTTCGGCGGAGAACTTGTTTTCTCTGCCGATTTGTGTTATACTGG
>JAZPZM010000075.1:0-15218 GCA_045544735.1 Eubacteriales bacterium | reverse complement strand
AGAAAAACGGCGCTTGATGTTCGCACCCAACCGATTTATTAGGGATTAGCACTAAAAATACGGATGCGCACTATCAAAAGGCGATTGCACCGAGAGGCTCCCTCCGAGAGGGAGCTGGCACGGCTTGCCCGTGACTGAAGGAGAGTGCGCGACAATACCACAAGCACTCGTTCCATCAAGGCGCACTCTCCTTCCACCGCTTCGCGGTCCCCCTCCCTCCGCAGGGAGGCTAATGTAAACCGCCGCTTTTTATGTAGCCGTAGCGCACGGCGAGAGTCCATAAAGGAAAAGTCTGGTGCTAACATCAAGCGCAAAAATTCTGCGGAATTTTTGCGAGATTCGCTCGCTATGCCTCGAAGTAGCTCGGCATAGCTTCGGAATGACGCTAAAGAGTGCGCTGTTCCCGCTCTCTTTAAAAAACTTCGGAATGACGCTAAAGAGTACGCCGTTCCAGCCACCTTGATGATATCGCGTAACCGAACAATGCGCCGCGTCTGCGGGATGACGCAAAGAAAACGCTTTGCGTTTTCAGCGATATTCGCCCTGCGGGCGAGCGATATTCAACCTTGCGGTTGAGCGATATTGCGCCTATCGGCGCAGCGATATATTTTGCTTGCGCAAAATATTAAGGAAGGGTTTTGCCTTAAGGCAAAAAGCTACCAAAATTATTCATTATTCATTATTCATTCTTCATCATTCATTAGCTTTTTGCAAAGCAAAAAGCATTCAAAAACATTCATTAGCTTTTTGCAAAGCAAAAAGCATTCAAAAAACGAGGACAAAGTATGGAACAGGATAAGACAAAATTTGCTGATATAGGCGAGATACGGGCGACGAGCGGAAAAATTCTCGCCGTGGATTTCGGCGACGTGCGCACGGGGCTTGCAATCAGCGACGCATCAAGGTTTTTAGCGTCGGGCATAGGCTACGTCAAGGTCGGCGGACTTGCAAAGACCGCCGAGGAGGTCGCGCGTATAGCAATCGAGCGCGGCGCGGTATGCGCCGCCGTCGGACTTCCGCGCAATATGGACGGCACGGAGGGCGCACGCGCCGACCGTTGCCGCGAGTTTGCCGCCGCGCTCTCCGCGCTCGCGTCCATTCCCGTCATAATGGTGGACGAGCGTCTTACCACCGTCGTCGCGTCAAGATACCTTAACGAAACGGACACGCGCGGCAAAAAGCGCAAAAACGTCATCGACACGCTCTCGGCGGAGATAATTTTGCAAAATCTGCTCGACAGGCTGAAAAATTAAGGAGAAAAAATGGAAATACTTCACGAAATACTTCACGTTTTGCTTCACAGCCTTGGGGAGCTTGCGCTTATGCTTCCGATCTTGTTCCTGACCTATCTTGCAATGGAAGCGCTGGAGCATCACGCAAGGGAAAAGACTCTCTCGCGCATCAGCGGCGCGAAAAGGGTCGGCCCGCTTCTCGGCGGCGCGCTCGGTATAATACCGCAATGCGGCGTGGCGGGCGGCGCGGCAAATCTCTACGCGGGCAGAGTCATCACCGCGGGAACTTTCCTTGCCGTACTGCTTTCCACCTCGGACGAGATGCTCCCCGTGCTTATCAGCAACGGGCGCGTCGACCTTATCGCCAAAACGCTCGGCTTTAAGCTTATTTTCGCCGTGCTTGCGGGATTTATCTTTGACGGAGTGCTTCATCTTTACAGAAAGCGCAAGCCGCGCGAGCATCACGCAAAGAGCTACGGCGAGTGCTGTGACGGACATTCCCACGGCGAGGAATACGGCATCGAGATACACGAAATGTGCCACCGCGAGGGCTGTGAGTGCCACGGCGGCGTATTGCGCCCCGCGCTTCGCCACACGATTCGCGCCGCGCTCCTCATTTTCGCGGTCAGCTTTGCGGTCAGCCTTGCGGTGCATTTTATCGGCGAGGAAAGGCTCGTTGATATTCTGCCCGATCTTCCCGTGCTTGGCGAGGCGGTCGCCGCGCTCGTCGGATTTATCCCAAGCTGTAGCGTTTCCGTCGTGCTTACCGAGTTTTACCTTAGCGGCATCATCGGCGCGGGCGAGATGATGGCGGGGCTTCTCGTCAACGGCGGCGTTGGCTTGCTCGTTCTTTTCAAAATGAATCGCGGCGAGGGCGCGATGAAGAAAAATATCGCCCTTTGCGCAGCACTTTACCTGTTTGGACTCCTCGGCGGACTTCTTGCGGGACTTATAATATAATTAAGGAGAATAAAAATGAAATCCCTTCGTGAGCTTTATAAAATAGGACGCGGGCCTTCCTCGTCGCACACCATGGGCCCCGAGCGCGCGTGTCTGTATATCAAGGGGCTTTGCCCGAACGCCGATTCGTTCAAGGCTATACTTTACGGCTCTCTCGCGCTGACGGGCAAGGGGCATTGCACCGACAAGGCGATAATCGAAACGCTTGCCCCCGCGAGCGTTGAGATAATTTTCGACACCGAAACGCCCGAAACGGAGCTTCCGCACGCAAATACGCTTGACCTTATCGCCTACGAGGGCGGTAACGAGATAGCGCGCCGCCGCATAATGTCGGTCGGCGGCGGAGATATTCGCGTCGAGGGCGTGCCCGAAATAGAAAAGCCCGAAATTTACGCGGAAAAGGGCTTTGCCGAGATAAGCGCGATATGCAAGTCGGAAAATATCCGCCTTTGCGACTACGTTTTCCGCCACGAGGGCGAGGAGATACGCGATTTTCTCTACGACGTATGGCGCACGATGAAGGACGAGATACGGGCGGGACTTACCACCACGGGCACGCTCCCCGGCGGGCTTGGCGTTACGCGCGTCGCACAGCTCCTTTACAACCGCGGACACATCGACGAGCGTCCCGAAACGCGCGAGAACCGTATGGTCTGCGCCTACGCCTTTGCCGCCGCCGAGCAGAATGCCGCGGGCGAGAGGATAGTCACCGCGCCCACCTGCGGCGCGTGCGCCGTAGTGCCGAGCGTGCTCGTGTATATGCAGGAAAAGAAATCGTTTTCCGATGAAAAGATGATACGCGCGCTTGCCACGGGCGGACTTATCGGCAACATAGTCAAGCAGAACGCGTCCATTTCGGGCGCGGAATGCGGCTGTCAGGCGGAGATAGGAACTGCCTGCTCCATGGCGTCGGCGGCGCTGTGCGAGCTTTTCGATATGGGCATCGACCAGATTGAGTACGCCGCCGAAATGGCGCTTGAGCATCATTTGGGACTTACCTGCGACCCCGTTTGCGGTCTTGTGCAGATACCCTGCATCGAGCGAAACGCCGTTGCGGCGATGCGCGCGATAAACGCGCTCTCGCTTGCAAACTTCCTTACGGGCACGCGAATGATATCCTTTGACACCGTCGTGCGCACGATGTACGAAACGGGAAAGGACCTCGGACATCAGTACAGAGAGACCTCAACGGGCGGACTTGCAAAGTTTTTCTGATAAAAAGCGCGAAAATAACGAAAAAGTTGTAAAAAGCTATTGCAATCCGAGCGAAAATATTATAAAATATATGTAAGTATGAATACCCAGACAAAAAACCAAAACCACGGAGGTATATTAACATGGTAGTAGCCGGCGATTTTAAAAACGGCGTAACATTTGAAATGGACGGTAACGTATTTCAGGTTATCGAGTTCCAGCACGTAAAGCCCGGTAAGGGCGCGGCTTTCGTCCGCACCAAGATGAAGAACGTTATCACGGGTGCCGTGATCGAGCGTTCCTTCAGCCCTACCGATAAATTCGACAGCGCTTTCATCGAAAGACGCGATATGCAGTATTCCTACAACGACGGTGAGCTTTATTACTTTATGGATATGGAGTCCTACGAGATGACTCCCCTTAACGCCGACGTTCTTCCCGATTCCTTCAAGTTCGTTAAGGAGGAAATGATGTGCAAGCTCGTTTCCTACAAGGGCAAGGTATTCAGCGTTGAGCCCCCCACGTTCGTTGAGCTTGAGGTTACCGACACCGACCCCGGCTTTGCAGGTAACACCGCAACCAACGCCCTTAAGCCCGCAACTCTTGAGACGGGTGCAGAGGTTAAGGTTCCCCTCTTTATCGAGGTTGGCGAGATCCTTAAGATCGACACCAGAACCGGCGAGTATCTCTCTCGCGCAGGTAAATAATTAAGCGAGGTAGCAAAAATGGCACTTACTGAAAAGGCAGCATATCTCAAGGGCCTTGCAGACGGCCTTGATTACGATAAGACCACCGCAGAGGGCAAGCTTATCGCCGCTATGATCGAGCTTCTCGGCGAGATGACCGACGCTATTGCCGAGATCGACGAGGATATCGAGTACCTCGGCGAGTACATCGAGGAGATCGATCAGGATCTTGGCGAGGTCGAGGAGTTCGTATACGACGATTGCGACTGTGATTGCGACTGTGATTGCGACTGCGATTGCGACTGCGACGAGCTCGACGAGCTTGATTTCGAGGACGACGAGGAAGAATAAGTAAAAACGCGGAGCGTTTTTACAATGATGTATTTGGCTTCGCCAAATATGATATACGCTTCGCGCATGATATACGCGCATAGCGCGTATGATGTATTTGCCTTACGGCAAATATGAAGGAAAAAAGCGGAAGAAACGCAGTTTCTTCCGCTTTTATTTATGCTTTTTGCACCGCAAAAAGCTTCCTAAATTTGCGCCCGCGGCGCAACATCATTGGGCGAAGCCCACATCATTTGCTGAAGGCAACATCATTGGGCGAAGCCCATATCATTTGCCGAAGGCAACATAGGCGTACATCATATTTGCCAACGGCAAATATATCACTGTTAAAGCTACGAAGTAGCTTTAACCATCGCTTTTTCTATCGCGCAGGCGTAGATTCTGTGGTAATCGCCCGCCTTGTAGAACGATGAGATTATGCTCTTGTCGGTAAAGCACTCCTCGCGCAAGTCGTCAACGTAGAGCTTGCGGCAGATAAGCACGGTCTTTGCCTCTCTGATATACGGCACGCCGTCGATATAGTCGTAGTGCAGTCCGCACGCGGCGGCTTTGTCGCCGTCCTTGCCGCTTTTCGTGCCGAAATACGAAAACGTCTCGCGCTCGCCCTCACCGAAAAAGCAAAGAGAGACGCGCTCGGCGCGCTCCGCAAGGGAATAGGTGTAGCGTTGCGGTCTTATAAAGCACACCGCCGACGGCTTGTTCCACATATTGCCGAGATACCCCCAGCTTGCCGTCATTGCGTTTGCGCCGCACTCGCGCTCCTCGTCGGCGGCACAGATGAGAAACCACTCCTTGCCTATCATATTAAAGGCGTTGGAGCATTCAAGGTCGTGTGGGGAAATTTCCAAAAAATCCATAGTATTCTCCTTAAAAATAAAATCGGATAAAACTGCCCAACCCTCTTTTCGAAGGTTGGGCAAATTTATTAGCGTTGTGAATTAATATTCGGGAATATAGTTGTCAAAGTTGGGCATATTGGAAACAGCGTGTGATCCCGTAGCGCTGCTGAGGAAGGGGAACTTTTCCATAGCCTTTTCCATGATCTTGGTGATGTCCTCCTCCGTCATAGTGAGAACGGACTTGATATCCTTTTCAGCACCGGGCATTCCGTCGCTCTCCTCGAAGGTGATGGAGAAGTCGAACTTGTTCTCCTCGGTAAGAAGCTCCTCGCCGTCTACCTTGATGTGATCAAGCTCGAAGGTGGAAGCGTCGCCGTCGGTGGTGTAGTCGCCGCTGATAACGTAGACCACGTCAACGTACTCGGTAACGTCCCAAAGGCTACTATATTTGGGAGCTTGTGTATTTGCCTTGATGGTGAAGGAATTCTTTTCCTCGTCGAGAGCAAGGGAGAAGGAGATATCCGAGCCCATGGAGAGCTTGTAGGTGGTAACGTCGTCCTCCTCGGTCACGGTGTACTTGATCTTCTGACCTGAGTACTCGATGGTAATAGCCTCGGTATCCTCAGCACCGTCCTCGCCGAAGTCGATGCTCATCATTTCCATAAGCTCGTCGGGATCTTCCTCGATGTCCTTAACGTCGCTGCCCGAAACGATCCAAGCCTTCATAAGATTGGTGGAGAGCTTGGGCATAGCAAGGCGGAGTGCGATAAAGCCCTCGTCCTCGTCCTTCATTTTCTCAACGATTTCGTCGATCTCCTCGCCGAGACTCTCGATAGTCTCGTCGTAGACCTCACCGACGTCGATGTCGGTATCAGCGCCCGTCTTGGTCATTAAGAAGAGCTCGGTAACGGGCTTGAAGTCGTTGTAGTAGTTGACTACGAAATCGCGAAGATCGTCGTCGTTCTTAAGGTAATCGTAGAAATCCTCAAGGAAGTTTACGATGGTTTCGGGGGTGATGATAACGGAAATAACGCGGGCGTTTATCTTCTCGCCGCCGATCTTGACCTCCTCGGTCACGTTGCTGTACTCAGCGTGCTTGAAGATGAGCTTGCGAACCTTGGTAAGATAGGTGTCTGCAAGGTCGGTAGCGTCTTCCACTACCTTTTCGGGAAGGTCGCCCTCGGCGATCTCAAGAGCCTTAATGATAGACTCGTAAAGCTCCTCGTCAAGTGCCATTTCGCTTCCGCTGTCGGGAGCGAATACGGACTTCTTGAAGCCCTCTACGAGAGTTCCCTTTTCAACGCCGTAAGCGCCGCCAAGGATCTCGTCGTTCTTGACGTATACCTTTTCGTTGTCGGCGTAGACAGAACCCGTAAGGCTCAGCTTATCCTCGCCAATCTTAACGGAAGCGGAGATCTCGTCGAACATAAGGGTGCTGTCCTCAAGCTCAAGGTAGAGCTTAGCGGACGCCTTAACGTCAGCGCCTCTGAAATTAGCGCTCTTGAAGTTAGCGGTAACGGAGCCGCCGTTAAGAAGGTTGGTAAAGTATTCAACCTCCTCGCGCGCGCAAAGTCCGTCAAGCGCGCCGTCAAGGGCGCGAAGCGCAACGTTCTTGTCCGAGTTGAAGATGGCGTTGAAGCCCGTTACGAGCACGCCAATGCCAACTACGGCACAAACGATCATAATAAGAAGTTTCTTCATTATATAGTCCTCTTTCCGACTGCCTATGTATTTCGCAGCCTATATTTTAAATTTTATTTTAACACATTATAAACACTTTGTCAATCTTTAATGCGAATTTTATGCGTTTAATGTGGAAAAATGTCGATTTTTTAGCCTTTTTGACATCACCTATCGACGTATTTGAATTTTTTTCCGCCGTCAACAGCCTCAAATGACTTTCCATCCTCGCTGTAAAATGCGGTGGCAACTGCCTCGTGGTTAGTTCTGTCGGTAAAGTAGAAGACAGTTCCGTGGTATATGATCATGGTAATAACGTCATCAGATATCATTTTGCCATTTTTGCCGTCCTCGGAGTAGTAAAGCGTGTTATCCTGCTCGATGTAAAGCATAACGCCGTCATCGGTTATGGCGCAGTTTTTAGCGTTGACAGATATATCTACACAAACGTTATCTTCGCTTATATAATAGATACTTCCTCTCTCTACGTAGTATACGTCCTCGCCGTCGTGGGAGCAATAAATAGCGCTTGCCTTGGCTTCAACGAGAGTTTCCTCGTTTGACGGGTCGTCTACGTCAGTACGGCGAATGGACTGGTTCTTTATGTAGTACAGAGTTTTGCCGTCGGACGTCAGGTGTATATCCAAAAAGTCCGAAGTTATCTTTTCGACGTTGCTTTTATCATCCTCGATGCGATATGCGCGCACTCCGCTCTCTTCGGAGTAAAGCTTAATGGGTAAGCCGCGAAAATCCTCGACGCTACATACACCCGCGGGATATATCGGGGCGCAGGTCGTTGCTTTGCCGAGCTTTACGGAGCTATCCGCGCCGTATTCGCGGAAGAACGCCCCTTCGTCGGCAATGTAGACAACCTGTGAGCAATCCTTATTGAAGTAGACGTAATTTTTTTGGAATTTCTCCGCTATTTTGACCTTTTCGCCATCCTTATTAAGCTCGTAAAGAGTAAACAAGCCCTTTCCCGACGGAAATTCAATGGAAGGCTCAGGGGAGACCACGGCGTATGCGTAAATGTGTTCGCCGTCATTGGAAACGGCAAGGGGATACATATCGGATGAGAGCTTTATGCTCTCGCCGTTGGTGTAAAGGTTGAGGTTAAGGGTTACAGCGCCGTTCTCCACACTCGTTGACGTGTAAAGTATAGAGCTGAAGTCCTCGGAGTAGACGGCGTTTCTTAATTCAGTGCCTTCGTACTTAAACTCTGTCTTGCTTTGGTTGCTTATATTGTATAAATAGTATTTTTTACCTTCTTGGGATACGTCGATAGCCGTTATGCTTTTTCCATCCTCGGACAATTCGAGGTAGTTGAGGTCGCCTGGCAGTGCGGTTATCTTTTCTCCGTTTGCGACGTAGTACGTCGTTTTCGCATTAATTCCTATGCCCTGAGTAGCTCTGAAAAGCACTGCCGAAAGGTTGGGACAGCGGCTGAGCGTGTCGTAGGTGTCGCACTCAATGGGAGTTCCTATCGTTTTGCCGTTGTAAAAGACGTAAAGCTCTTTTGCATCAGGCGAATATTTTAAAACGTGCTCGCCATTTATTTGCTCAAATGGAGATGAGGAAAAAAGGAAAACTGCGGCGGTCACGAGCAGGGCGATAGTAACTATCAGCGTGCCAAGTAAAATAAGTAATTTTTTCATATTGATTCTCCTTTAAGTAAAATATCACTTTTTACCTTTTTTTCTGTTTCCGAGGTGCTTGGAAAGCGAGGTCTTTTTGCTTTTCTTCGCACTCGCGCCCTTTTGGGATTGCGATTTGTGGGAGTTGCCGACGGAAGATCCGACGGGGAATCCGACGCTTTTTCCGTCGGGCAGCTTGCCCGCGCGAACGAGGCAGTCCTTGCCGTTTCCGATAAGGTCCTCGCGGTGCGCCGCGACGAGCGCCTCACGCACGAGGGGCGCGTTTTCGGGGCGGTTGAACTGCAAAAGCGCACGCTGTAGGCGCTTTTCGCGCCCGTCGCGTGCTACGTACACGCTCTTGCCCGTAAAGGGGTCGATTCCCGTCGCAAACATAACGGTCGAAGCCGTGCCCGGCGTGGGGTAAAAGTCCTGCACCTGTTCGGGATTCAGCCCCTCGCGCTTTAAGTAGAGCGCAAGCTCCACCGCGTCGGAAAGGCGGCTGCCGGGGTGGCTGGACATCAGATACGGAACGAGGTATTGCTCCTTGCCGCACTCGCGCGAGAGGGCAAAGAATTTTTCGCGGAAGCGGCGGTAGACGGAGAAATCCGCCTTCGCCATAAGTCCAAGCACCGCGGCGGAGCAATGCTCGGGTGCGACCTTAAGCTGACCGCTTACGTTGTCGCGCACGAGCTTTTTGAAAAATGCGTCGTCGGTATCAAGCATCAGGTAGTCAAAGCGGATTCCCGAACGCACGAACACCTTTTTCACGCCGTCGACCGCCTCGACTTCTTCAAGCAGATGCTTGTACTCGCTGTGGTCCACGCGCAGATTTTTGCACGGGGTGGGCGCAAGGCAACGCTTGGAGGGGCAAACGCCGTGGGTGAGCTGTTTTTCGCACGCGCTTTCGCGGAAATTGGCGGTCGGACCGCCCACGTCGTGAATATAACCCTTGAAATCGGGCATTTTCGTAATAAGCCGCGCCTCTGCGACAACGCTTTCCACGCTGCGCGAGCGCACGGTGCGCCCCTGATGGAACGCGAGCGCGCAGAAATTGCACGCGCCAAAGCAGCCGCGGTTGTGCGTTATCGAAAACGCGACCTCGGCAATCGCGGGAACGCCGCCGTCCTTATCGTAGACGGGGTGGACGCGGCGCGTGTAGGGCAGGGCGTATACGCGGTCAAGCTCGTCGCGCTCAAGCGGCGGCATAGGCGGATTTTGCACCAAGAGCTTGTCGCCGTACCTTTCGGTCATCGCGCGTCCCGAAATCGCGTCCTGCTCCCGATATTGCGCGGCAAACGCGTCGGCGTAGGGCTTGCCGCCGTTTTTGAGCTGTTCAAAATCAAATTCAGCCGCCACATCGTAGTGAATTTCGGGCGCGTCGGCGGAGCAGACGTAGCACGAGCCGCGCACGTCGCGTATCTTCTTTACGGGAACGCCCTTGTCAAGCAGACGCGCTATGCGAAGGATTATGTTTTCGCCCATTCCGTAGGTCAAAAGGTCGGCGCGGCTGTCGATAAGGAGCGAGCGGCGCATTCTGTCCTCCCAATAATCGTAGTGGGCAAAGCGGCGAAGCGAGGCTTCAAGTCCGCCGAGTATTATCGGCACGTCGCCGTACGCCTGACGGATGCAGTTTGAGTATACGATGGTCGCGCGGTCGGGGCGAAGCCCCATTTTTCCGTTCGGGGAATAGTAATCGTAGCCTCGGCGGTGGCGCGAAACGGAGTAATGCGCCACCATCGAGTCGACGTTGCCCGCCGTGACGAGAAAGCCAAGTCTCGGCTTGCCGAAGCGGCGAAAATCGTCGAGCGTGCGCCAATCGGGCTGTGCGAGTATCGCCACGCGGAAGCCCGCCGCCTCAAGCACGCGCGAGATTATGGCAACGCCAAAGGACGGGTGGTCCACGTAGGCGTCACCGCTGACGTATACGAAATCGGGTCTGTCCCAGCCGCGCGCCTCCATATCGGCGCGGCTGATGGGGAGAAAGGTGGTGTTTGACATTTTACATCCTTTGGAAAACGCTTCGCGTTTTCAGTGAAATCCGACTTTGTCGGGTGAAATACGGCTTCGCCGTGTGAAATATTTGCCTTACGGCAAATGTGAAATATTTTGCTTGCGCAAAATGTTAAGGTAGCTTTTTGCTATGCAAAAAGCTTCATTACATTTATTTTTTATTTTTCTTTATACCGAAAAAGCGGCGAAGGATGGGGGCAAGAAGCCCTGGTGAGCGCATTATTACTATCTTCATCACAAGCTCCCAAAATCATTTCAGTAGGAAAAAGCCCGCGGTGAGCAGTGCCGCCGCCTCGACGAAGGCGAGGGCGCGGCCGGGCAGGAGAAACGACAAAAATACTCCCGCGCCGAACGCAAGTGCAAGCGCGCCAACCGTTTTACATAATCTTTTAGTGCATCTCATATCTGCCTCCCGCAAGCTCTACTGCTAAAGTATATGCGGCAAGGGGGCAAATAAGTGCAATTTATTTTGCGTCGCGCGACTCGACTATGTAAACGCCGCCCTTTTTCACGGCGATAAGGGCGCAATTTCCCGTTATCTCGTTGCTCACGCCGTATTGGTCGCGCCGCGTGATGACGGCGTTTTTCAGATTATACTTGCATCCGTCGATGTCCACGCCCTTCACCTTATCGTCGGCGGCGAGGACGGACAGGTATTTATAATGGCTGCGCCCGATGAGCGCCGAGGAATTGCGGATAAAGCGCACGCGGTTCGCGCCGTCGTCGATGATGGCGTAGATATTTTGCGCGTTCAGCTCCTCAAGGAGCGAAAGATTTGACATAGTGTGGTCAAGCCTGCCCGACAGACCGCCGATAAAGGTGATGGCAGTCGCGCCCTCCTTTACGGCGATGTGCGCCGCCGCCTGCGTGTCGGTCACGTCCTTTTCGGGCTTCAATCTGACAAGCTCCACGCCGTCGGGAACGTCGATTTTCAGCGAATCAAGGTCGCCGACGAGTATCGACGGCTTCTCGCCGAGGGCAAGGGCGTTTTCGTAGCCCGAATCCGCCGCGATAACGAGGTCGTCGCCCGCGGGGTGCGCGGTTATGGTGTCGGGGTGTATCGCCCCGCCGATATAGATAAAGGCTTTCATTTTTTCTCCCAGCTTTTTTTGGCTTTCAGTATGCGGTACATCGAAAGGTAGCTTTCGTGGCGTGAGGGTGCTATCTCGCCCGCTTCCACCGCGCGAAGCACGGCACAGCCTTGGTCCTTCGTGTGCGTGCAATCGTCGTACTGACATTTTCCGAGATACGGCGCAAACTCGCGCATCGTGGACGGCAGGGCGGAAAAGGGCAGAAAATCAAAGTTTTCAAAGTCAACGAGCGAAAATCCCGGCGTGTCGGCAAGGAAAGCCTCGCCGCCGCCAACGGTGATGGGGAAAAGCTCGGCGGTGCGCGTGGTGTGCTTGCCGCGCTCGGTGCGGCGGCTTATCTCGCCCGTTTCAAGCGCGAGAGCGGGGAAAAGGCGGCTCATCAGCGTGCTTTTTCCGACTCCCGAAGCTCCCGCAAAGGCGGCTATCTTGCCGACGAGCGCGGTGGAGACGAATTTTTCAAGGCGTTCTATTCCGTCGCCCGTCGCGCACGAGAGCGAAAAGACGCTGTAGCCCGCAAGCGTGTATATCCTTTCAAGCTCGGCGGCTTTTTCGCCGTCAAGCTCGTTTTTGCCGATGATGATCGCCGCCTCGATGCCGTGGTATTCCGCGACGGAAAGGAGCTTGTCTATCGTTTCGGGCGCGGGCGCGGGCGCGGCACTCGCGCAGAGGATGAAGATAAAGTCAAGGTTTGCAAGCGGCGGACGGATAAGCGCGTTTTTGCGCGGCAATATCGACTCTATCGCCGTGTCGGGCAGTCCCGCCGAGTCGTCGCACGGCACGAGGACGCCGTTTTTCATCTCAAACGCCGCGTCGGTATATCTTACGGTGACGAGGTCGCCCACCATCAGCTTGCCGCCGCCGCGTATCGAGCCGCGCGCGCGACAAAGGACGCTCCTGCCCGCAAGGGGAGAGGGCGTGTCGGTGTGTTTTCCGCCGTCGGCAAGCCTTATAAGATAAAGTCCGCCGACTCCGCGCAGTACGCGCGCCGTAGTGGTAAATTCCATTTCGTCACCTGCTTTTTTTATTAAATTCCATTATATCATAATTTAGCGAAAAAAGCAACGAAAAAAAGCATTTACAACCGCCGCAAAATGATGTATAATAAACTTATTATATAATAAGGAGAGAAAAAATGAAAAAATTGCTTCTCTGTTTTCTCGCCGCGCTGATGATAGTTTTCCCGTCCTGTGGCAAAGAGGGCGGGCAGAGCGCCGAGACCACGCCGAATAACCCAGCCGAAACGACTCCTGCGGCGTCGACTCCCGCCGACACCACGGCGGAGGAAACCACCTCCGCATTTCCGCGCGACAAGGAAACGGAGCTGAAGATACTCTTTATCGGCAACAGCTTTACGTTTTTCAACGATATGCCGACCAAGTATTTCCAAAAAATATGCGGCTCGGCGGGCTATAACGTAAGCGTCGAGGAGATAACGAACGGCGGACACTACCTTTCCGAGTTTGCCGACAAGTCGGACGAGTACGGCAAAAAGGTGGACAAGGCGCTGCGGGAAAATAAATACGATATCGTTATCCTGCAGGAGCAGAGCGGTTGTCCCATCGCCGACCAAAGCCGCTTCTTCGGCGGCGTGCGCGACCTTGCGAAAAAGGTCAAGAGCAACGGCGCGGAGCTGTATCTTTACGAGACTTGGGGCTACAAAGAGGGATATTCCAAGCTTATAAGCCACGGCGGAAGCACGAAGATAATGGAAATGAAGCTCCGCGCGGCGTACACCGCGATTGCCGAGGAGGTAGGAGCAGAGGTCATTCTTGCGGGTGTTTCGATGCTTGACATTCACACGCAGGGCGAGATAGAGGTCTACAAGGACGACCTTTTCCACCCGTCCGTAAAGGGAAGCGTGCTTGTGGCGTACACCATATTTGCGAAGGTATTTATGGAAGATCCGCGCGCGCTGGAGTACACCTGCGGCGTGGGCAAGGCTACGAGCGCCGCTATGAAGGAAGCCGCGTACAAGGCGGTTTTCGAGGAGCAGCCCATTCCCGACTCGTATAAGATAAAAATAAAATGATAAAAGGCGTAAAAACGCACTCGCTTGCGGGCAAGCGCGTTGCGATAAGCGGCGCGACGGGCGGACTTGGCAGACCGCTTTGCCGCTATCTTGCCTTGCTCGGCGCAAGCCTTGTACTGCTTGACCGCAACGGCGAAAGGTCGCGCGCGCTCGGCGCGGAGCTGGTGGGCGAGTTCCCCGCGCTCTCCGTCGCTTACTTGCGCGTGGATAT
Source organism: Eubacteriales bacterium (assembly GCA_045544735.1). GTDB lineage: Bacteria > Bacillota > Clostridia > Oscillospirales > CAG-272 > CAG-390. Next base: position 1,301 of record JAZPZM010000075.1, on the reverse strand, counting down.
GGAGGATATCGCATCCGTCGCGGCGGCGGCAACGGAGCTTAAAAAAGCGCCGCTTCATCTGCTTATTCTCAACGCGGGCGCGTATAATATTCCGCGGCACAAATGCAGCACGGGCTACGACAACGTTTTTCAGATAAATTTCGTCTCGCCATATTGCCTTGCGCGCTCGCTCGCGGCGCATATCAGCGCGTGCGGCGGCAGGGTGGTGGCGGTCGGAAGCATCGCGCACGACTACTGCCGCGCCGATTTTTCCGACGTGGATTTCTCCACGCGCAAAAAATCAAGCCACGCCTACGGGAATTCAAAAAGGTATCTGATGTTTTCGCTCTACGCGCTCTACGGCGGCGCGGCGGGACTTGCCATAGCGCACCCGGGAATTAGCTTTACGGGCATCACGGCACATTATCCGAAGGTCATCTTTGCGATAATAAAGCATCCGATGAAGGTCATTTTTATGCGACCGAGGAAGGCGTGCTTGTCAATTTTGCGCGGCTGCTTTGAGGATTGCGGCGTGAACGAGTGGATAGGACCGCGCTTTTTCAACGTGTGGGGCAAGCCGAAAAAGCGCACGCTTACGACCTGCCCGCCCGACGAGGCGGCAGGGATCGCCGAGGTCGCGGAGAGAGTGTGGGGGGAAAACGCTATGCGTTTTCAATGATATCCACCTACGGTGGATGAAATCCGACTTCGTCGGATGAAATATTTCGCTGCGCGAAATATGAAATATTTTGCTTGCGCAAAATGTTAAGGTAGATTTTTGCGGAGCAAAAAGCGTTCTATAAAGAATAAAAGCAGAAGAAACTCGCGTTTCTTCCGCTTTTTTCCTTAACGTTTGCCGCAAGGCAAACACTTCATACGGCGTAGCCGTGCTTCACGCGCGAAGCGCGCTTCATTGCGGCGAAGCCGCAACTTCATTGAAAACGCAAAGCGTTTTCCCCTGCGTTATCCCGCAGACGCGGCGCAATGTTCTGCGACGCGGCAAGTGGATCTCGCAAAAATTCCGCAGAATTTTTGCGCTTGATGTTAGAACCCAACTTTTCCTTTTAGGACTCCCGCCGTGTGCTACGGCTACATAAAAAAGCGGTGGTTTACATTAGCCTCGCCCTTTGGGAGAGGTGTCGGCGTAGCCGACGGAGAGGGCTTACGCGCCCCCTCTCAGTCGCTTCGCGCCAGCTCTCCCAAAGGGAGAGCCTTATAGAGCAACCGCTTTTTAATACTGCATAGCCGTATTTTTTAGTACTATTCCCCAATAAATCGGTCTGGTGCTAACATCAAGCGCCGTTTTTCTGCGGAAAAACGGC
>JAZPZM010000074.1:0-23051 GCA_045544735.1 Eubacteriales bacterium | reverse complement strand
CGCGTATCCAACGGTAACGGGAGCCTCAAAGCCCGGAACGAGTCGCTTGAAGGAGTTGGTGCTGGGGTTGGTAAGTGCGCAGAGAGAGGCGATGTGCTTAAGAAGTCCGCCCATAAAGTAGTGCGCGGTCTGGCTGAGGTGCGCGTATCCGTCATCGTCGGAGAATACGGGCTTGCCGTCTTTCATAAGGAGCATATGAACGTGCATTCCGCTTCCTGCCTCGCCGTATATGGGCTTGGGCATAAAGGTCGCGGTCTTGCCGTACTTGAGTGCGGTGTTATGTATGATGTACTTTATCATCATAGTCGCGTCGGACATATGAACGAGCTCGCCAAGCTGGGGCTCTATCTCAAACTGTCCCGATGCGGCGACCTCGGGGTGATGGTAGTTGATGTCGATGCCCGCGTCCTTCATGTGCATGCACATCTCACTGCGGCATTCGTAGGAAACGTCAAAGGGCTTTGCGATGTGGTAGTTTTTCTGCTTTGGCACGATAACGCCCTTGCCCTCGACGCTGCTGTTCCAATAGGACTGCTTTGCGTCAACGGCGGCGCCGATGTAGTTGCCCTCAACGCCCCAAGTCACCTCGTCGAAGAGGTAGAATTCAAACTCGGGCAGAATAAGCATAGTGTCGGCAATGCCGCTCTTCTTCATAGACTCGACGGCGGCGCGAACGATGTTGCGGGGATATTGAGGCAGGGGCTTGTTTTCGGGGCTTGCGATGATCATTGCGTTACCCGTCATAGAAAGGGTAGGAATAGAGCAGAAGGGGTCGATAACTGCGGTGTCAGGGTCGGGAATGAATACCATATCGCTCTTCTCAACTACGGCGTAGCCGTAGTTCGAGGCATCAAAGCCGATGCCGCTTTTCATAGTATCCTCGGAGAAATTTTCGGCGGGAATAGTAACGTGGCGGTACTGACCGTTGATGTCGACCATCTTGAAGTCAACCATTTTGATGCCGTTTTCGGCAATAATATTCAGGATATCCTGTACGCTTTTAGACATAGAAATGCTCCTTCCAAAATAATTTACTTAATTATACCAATTTTTTGCCGATTAGTCAATATAAAATCAGGATTTTGCGCTATCCTCGCTGACTGCGTCCCAATCTATTTTCTTGTCGCGAAAATAAAATTCGCGGTCGTGCTCGGAAATGGGGCGAAGCACGCGGCAGGGGTTGCCGACGGCAACCACGTTTGCGGGCAGGTCGCGCGTGACCACGCTTCCCGCGCCGACTACCGTGCCGTCACCGATGCTCACACCGGGCAGTACTATAACGCCCGCGCCGAGCCAGCAGTTTTTGCCTATGCGCACGCTCTCGTTGTACTGATATCCCTTTTCGCGAAGCTCGGGAAGAACGGGATGCCCCGCCGTTGCGAGCGTGACGTTAGGGCCAATCATCGTGTCGTCGCCGACGTATATGTGCGTGTCGTCAACGAGCGTCAGGTTGAAGTTCGCGTATACGCCGCGCCCGAAGTGAACGTGCCTGCCGCCCCAATTCGAGCGCAAGGGCGGCTCTATATAGCAGTCCTCGCCTATCTCGGCAAACATAGCTTTCAGCAGCTCGGTGCGCTTTTTCATTTCAAGCGGGCGCGTCGCGTTAAAATCGTAAAGCCGTTCAAGGCAGAGTGCCTGCTCGTGCAATATAGATTCGTCGGTGGGCAGATATACTCCGCCGCCGTGAAGTATCTTGTCGATATCCATTTTGACCTCCGTGGGCGTTTTATGGCTATATTATATCACGCCCGCCGCCGCTTTTCAAGGCGAAGCAGATATATACGGTTGCAAATCGGGGGAAAATATGCTATAATACGGTAGAAAAATGAAAAATCCAATCAAGGAGAAGCTATGAAAATAGGTATACTCGGCGCAGGAACGTGGGGCGTGGGACTTGCCACCATCCTCGTTGGAAACGACCACGACGTTACCGTGTGGTCATACTCGCGCGCCCAAGTGGATGAAATATTAAAAACCAAAGAGCATAAAAATCTGTCGGGCATCACGCTTTCCGACTCCATACGCTTTACGGCGGATATGGAAAAGGCGTGTGCCGACAAGGAGCTTATCATATTCGTCGTGCCGTCCGTCTATATGCGCGACACGGCACGGGCGAGTGCGCCCTATTTGCCCGACGGCTGTATAATCGCAAGCGCGTCCAAGGGTATGGAAAAGGGTACGCTTAAAACGATGACGGACGTTATCGAGGACGAGATCGCCGCCGCGAAGCGCGGGATAAAGTACGATATAGTCGCCCTTTCGGGTCCCACCCACGCCGAGGAGGTGGTGCGCGGTATTCCCACGTCCATCGTTGCGGCGTGCAAGAACGAGGCGGTCGCGGCTAATGTGGCACAGGTGTTTTCAAACTCCTGCCTTCGCGCGTACACTAACACGGACGTGCTTGGCGTGGAGCTTTGCGGCGCGCTGAAAAACATTATCGCAATGGCGGCGGGTGCGCTCAGGGGCGTAGGTCTTGGCGATAATACGCTTGCTATGCTTATCACGCGCGGAATTTCCGAAATGGCGCGCATCGGTATGGCAATGGGCTGTCCACGCGACACCTTTATGGGACTTGCGGGCATCGGTGACCTTATCGTTACCTGCACCTCGGTGCATAGCCGAAACAACCGTTGCGGCGAGCTTATCGGCAAGGGTATGAGCTACGACGAGGCGGCGCGTGAGATAGGAATGGTCGTCGAGGGCTACTATGCACTTGAGGCGGCTATGGAGCTTTCGCGCAAATACGGCGTTGAAATGCCGATAACGGCGGCGGTTTACGACGTTATACACCACGGCGTTATGCCCGCCGACGCGATAAACAAGCTGATGAACCGCAAGCTCAAAAGCGAAACGGTCTGAGTGCGGAGAGTGAGCTATGCTTGGAGTAATAGTAAACGTAATAACGGTAATAATAGGCGCGTCGGTCGGACTGCTGCTTAAAAAGGGCATACCCGAAAGGGTAAGCAAGGCGGCAATGACCGCGCTTGGCGCGTGTACCTTGTATATCGGCATATCGGGCGCGCTGTGCGGCGAAAACGTGCTGATACTTATCGCATCCGCCGTGCTTGGCGCTATCGTCGGTACGCTCCTTAATATCGATGGCGCGATAACGCGCCTTGCGCAGAGTGTGGAGGCTAAATTCAAGAAAAAGGGCTCGGACGTGTCCATTGCCGAGGGTATCATTTCGGCAACGCTTTTGTTCTGCGTCGGCTCTATGACGGTAACGGGCTCGATCCAAGCGGGTCTGACGGGGGATAATTCCATCCTCATTACCAAGGCTATGCTTGATCTGTTTTCGTCTATGATGCTCGCCTCAACGCTCGGCATCGGCGTGCTTTTTTCCGCCGCCGCCGTGCTTGTCATTCAGGGTGGACTCGTTCTGCTTGCAGGGCTTATCTCGCCCCTTCTCAGCGCGGGCGCGGTGAACGAAATGACTTGCGTCGGCTCGATACTTATTATTATGATAGGCACGAATCTTTTGGGAATAACGAAGATAAAGGTCGCGGATATGTTGCCCGCGATACTGCTCGCGCCAATTATTTATAATCTCGTTCCACTCCTTCAAAGGCTGTGGGAGCTTATATAAACGGGGGTAAGGCTATGGAATTTGAAAAGCTGATAGAGGAAAGATATTCGGTAAGAAGCTTTAAGTCGGAGCATCTGCCGTGTGAGACTATCGACAAAATTTTGGCGGCGGCGCATAAAGCACCCACGGGCTGTAACAATCAGCCGCAAAGGATACTCGTGCTTAACACCGACGCGGCTATAGAAAAGCTTAAAAAATGCACGAAATGTCATTTCGGCGCGCCCACGGCAATGCTCGTTTGCCACGATACGCGCGAGAGCTGGAAAAGACCGTACGACGGCGCGCTTTCCTCGCCCGTGGACGCCGCGATAGTGACAACGCATATGATGCTTGCCGCCTTTGATATCGGCGTTGGCTCGTGCTGGGTAATGCATTTCGACCCGAAGGCGATGCGAGATGCCTTCAATATCCCCGCCGCCGTCGAGCCGCTTGCGCTTCTCGTTATGGGATATCCCGCGGAGAATGCAAAGCCGCTTGATATGCACTACGAGGCAAGACCTATGGACGAGGTCGTTTATTACGACAGCTTTTGATTTCGGAGGACTTTTGGGTGCAGTACGCAATAAGACCAATGGTGCGGAGCGATAAGCGCGAGGTGCTTTTTATGATGCGCGAGTTTTATTCCTCGCCCGCCGTATTCACAAACGGCTCCGAGGAGATATTCGAGGCGGATTTTGATAATTGCATCGCGGACAATCCCTATATAGAGGGCTACGTTTTCGAGGGCGCGGACGGCATTTGCGGATACGCGATGGTCGCAAAGAGCTTTTCGACGGAGTTCGGCAAGCCTTGCATCTGGATAGAGGACATTTTCGTAAAGAGCTCTCACAGGGGCGCGGGGATAGGAAGTCTTTTTCTCGGATATATTGAAAATAAATATCCGAATTCCGTTTTTCGCCTTGAGGTCGAGGAGGAAAACGAAAGAGCCGTCGGCGTTTATAAAAAATGCGGCTACGGGGTGCTTCCGTATATGGAAATGAAAAAGGAGCCTTGAAATATGGAATACAGAAAACTGCCGCGCGGCGGCGAGAACGAGCGCTTCGGCGTGCTGGGACTTGGTATGGGCGGCATCGGGCAAACGCCCGCCGACGAGATCGAGGCGATAGTGCGTAAGGCTATTTCCAACGGCATAAACTTTTTTGACCTTTGCACCGCGGGCGCGTCCTACGCGCCTATCGGCAGGGCGATAAGGGATTGCCGCGACAAGGTGTTTTTGCAGATGCATTTCGGCGCGGTCTACGATGAAAACGGCGAGTACGGCTGGTGCCGCGATTTTGAAACCATCAAAAAAACGTTTTGGTGGGAGCTTGAGACGCTCGGCACGGACTACGCCGATTTCGGATTTTTACATTGCGTCGACGATGACGAGGATTTCGACAAGCTCTGTGAAATAGGCGTGCTTGATTACTTAAAGGAGCTGAAGGCGCGGGGCGTTGTCAGGCATATCGGCTTTTCCTCGCACACGCCGCGCGTGGCAAACCGCATTATCGACACGGGGCTTGCGGATATGATGATGTTCTCGCTCAACCCCGCGTATGATTTTGAAAAGGGCGACGAATACGGCGTAGGCTCGGTAAGCGAGCGCTTTGAGCTTTTCAAGAGGTGCGAGCGCGAGGGAGTCGGAATTTCGGTAATGAAGCCGTTTTTTGCGGGTCAGCTTCTAACGGCGGAGCGATCGCCCTTCGGCGTTGCGCTCACGCACGAGCAGTGTTTGCAGTACGCGCTCGACCGCCCCGGCGTGCTCGTTGCAGTTCCGGGCGTGCAGACGATGGAGCATCTTGATACGCTGCTCAAATTTCTCACCGCGACGGAAAAGGAGAGGGATTATTCGGTAATAGGCGGCTTTACGGCGGACACGATAACGGGTACTTGCGTTTATTGCAACCATTGTCAGCCCTGCCCTGCGGGAATTGATATAGGTCTTGTCAACAAATATTACGACCTTGCGCTTGCGGGCGACGCGATCGCGGCGAACCACTATACGAAGCTTTCCGTAAACGCCGAGGCGTGCTTGCATTGCGGACATTGCGAGAGCCGCTGTCCCTTCTCGGTAAAGCAGGAGGCCCGAATGGACGAGATAGCTAAATATTTTAAGAAATAAATAAAACGCCCCGCAGGGCGTTTTATTTATTTCCTTTTAACTACCGTGTACGTTGCCTTTACGATGCAGTCGGCGGGGTAAACGCCGCGCAGAGAGGTGAGGGGGTAAACGGTGGTGTTTTTGCCGATAACGGTGCCGGGGTTTATCACCGAGCCGCAACCGACGTCCGCGCCGTCGGCAAGTATGCCGCCGACCTTGCGAAGCCCCGTTGCGTAGTCCTCCTCGCCGTGGATAACGACGGGCTTGCCGTCGGAGCGCAAATTCGAGCAGATAGTTCCCGCGCCCGTGTGCGCGCGGTTGCCAAGCACCGAGTCGCCGACGTAATTGTAGTGCGGTATCTGCACCTTGTCAAGCAAAATGCAGTTTTTCAGCTCCGAGGAGTTTCCGATAACGCACCCCTCGCCCGTAATTACGCTTCCGCGTATGAACGCGCCCGGACGCACCTCACAGCCCGAACCTATTATCGTAGGACCTTCAATGGTCGCCGTGGGGTATATCTTTACGTTCTCACCGACGAGAACGCCGTCAGCGATGAGGGTGTAGCCCTCAATGCCGCGCTCTATCAGGTCGGTGATATATTGCTTCAGCTTCGGGAGCATCTCCCAAGGGTACTCCGCGCTCTCAAAAAGGGGCGCGAGATATTCGGGAGTTGAGGAGTAAAGCTGTGCGGTTTTAACGAGCTTATTCAACTACGTGTCCTCCGTTCTTTATTGCGTCGACCACCATTTCGGTGTACTCAACGCATTTTTCGTGGCTTTCCGCCTCGACCATTACTCTTACTACGGGCTCCGTGCCGCTCTGACGGAGCAGTATTCTGCCCTTGCCGTCGATAAGGGCGTTGACCTTCTCAACGGATTCCTTAACGCCGATATCCTCAACAGCCGCCGTCTTGTCCTTGACTCTGACGTTTTTTAGGTACTGCGGATAGAGCTTTATCGGCTCTGCAAGCTTTGCAAGGCTGGATTTGGAGTCGCACATTTCCTCCGCTATCATTATAGCGGTAAGGATTCCGTCGCCCGTGGTGGCGTATTTTTTCATAATGATGTGTCCCGACTGCTCGCCGCCGATGACGTAGTCCTTGCTCTGCATACACTCGTAAACGAAGCGGTCGCCAACTGCGGTCTGAACGCACTTTATGCCTATCTCCTCAAGGCTTGAAATAAATCCGCTGTTGGACATAACGGTCATTACTACGGTGTCGTCGTTAAGCGTGCCCTTGGATTTAAGGCGCTTGCCGAGAATGTATATTATCGAGTCGCCGTCGACTATATTTCCGTTTTCGTCGATGGCAAGGCATCTGTCCGCGTCGCCGTCAAACGCAAAGCCCACGTCAAGGTGCTTTTCGCGAACGAGCGCTTGGAGCTTTTCAAGGTGAGTCGAGCCACAGCCCTCGTTTACGTTAAGACCGTCGGGCTCGTTGCCGATAACGTAGGTCTGCGCTCCGAGTGCGCTGAACACCGCGTTTGCAATGCTCCACGATGCGCCGTTTGCGCAGTCAAGACCTATCTTGAGCTTTCTGTAGGAGTTCGACGCGATGGAAATAAGATAGCCGATATAGCGGTTTCTGCCCGCAACGTAGTCGTGGATACAGCCTATCTTTGCCTTCTGCGCAAGGGGCAGGTCTGAGCCCGAAACGCCGAGAGTCTCAAGGTCGCCGTCGATATAAGCCTCGATAAGCGCGGTGGTCTCGTCATCAAGCTTTTCGCCGCGTGAGTTTATTACTTTGATTCCGTTATCGTAGTAGGGGTTGTGCGACGCGGTTATCATAATTCCGCAGTCAAATTCGTCCATACGGGTAACGTAGGAAACGCTTGGGGTGGTAGTTACGTGGAGCATATATGCGTCAGCACCCGATGCGGTAATGCCCGCAACTATGGAGTACTCAAGCATATAGCTTGAGCGGCGCGTGTCCTTGCCCACCACTATGCGGGGGCGGTAGCCCGCCTTCGTGCATCCCGAAAGCTTCGAGCCGAAATACCAGCCGAGGAAGCGTCCGACCTTGTACGCCTGCATCGAGGTAAGCGTAATATTAGCCTCGCCGCGGAAGCCGTCCGTGCCGAAATATTTGTTTTTCTTTCTCTCCGTGCTTGTGATAGCCACCTTGTCGCGCAAAAGCTCGTCGGTGGAGATGCAGAAAAGCTCCGAGAGCTGAAGCACCTTGTCTATCTGCGGGAGGGCTTGGTCCATTTCCCACTTGGAAACGGATTGTCTTGAAATATTAAGCGTCTCTGCAAGCTGTTCCTGCGAGATACCCTTTGCAAGTCTTAACTGTACTATTTTCTGACCGATAGTCATCGTATTTCTCCATTTCTGTTTGTGATGTAAGAAAGGTTTACTTCTATATTATACCATAGTAAACCCAAGTTTACAAGCAACCGCGCGTTGACATTTTAGCAACCGAAGGTTGCTAAAAATAGTGTATTCCAATATATCGTATGATATGCGGCAATAGTTTTTTAAAAACTATTGCTTTTGTGGGTGAAAAAGTGATAAAATATAAAAAAGCTCCTACGGAGAGGAATTATGAATTATAACAGGTCAATAACGGCAACCGTGTACGTCGTAAACGGCGGCAAGGTACTGCTCCACAATCATAAAAAATATAAAACGTGGTTTGCGCTCGGCGGTCACGTCGAGGCGGATGAGCTTCCGCACGAGGCGGCTTTGCGCGAGGTGCGCGAGGAATCCGGCTTTCGCGTTACGCTCGTTGACACCGAGGTTGCGCCCCACATCGAGCTTGCGCGTGTAAACCGCGTTCCCGCACCGTTTTGCCTTCTTCACGAGGGGATAGGGAGCGACGAGGAGTTCTTGGATCTCATCTATATTGCCGAAACGGATGAAACGGAGCCGCATCCCGACGGCGAGGAGAGCCGTGAGTTTAAATGGTTCACCTATGACGAGCTTCAAGCGAGCGATATGAAGATACATATAAAAAATACCGCGCTCGCGGTGCTTGATTTTTGGAGAAAGCGGGGGGAAATGCGTGAAATATGATATAAGTCGGGAGTTTTTTCCGTATTCGCATTTTAAGCCGCCGATAAGTCGGGCGTTCCTTGCGCTAACCGTGCCGTTTATGAAAACGCCGCGCTTCATCTACAAGGACAAGGACGTTTGCACCGTCCGCCGCGATATCAAAAGCTACGACGGCGAAAAGCTCAAGTGCTTTTTGCTCTCGCCGCGCGAGTGCGCGGAAAACGCGCCGTGTCTTATCTATTTTCACGGCGGCGGATTTGTGATGGAGGCGGCAAGCTACCACTACAAAAACGCTATACGCTATGCAATGGAGGTAGGATGCAAGGTATTCTTCGTCAACTACCGCCTTGCGCCAAAGCACCCGCACCCCGTGTTTTTCGAGGATTGCTACGCCGCCTTTTGCTACGTTTGCGATAACGCCACAGCGCTTGGAATTGACGCTTCGCGCATCGGCGTTGGCGGCGACAGCGCGGGCGGGACGCTTACGGCGGGCGTTTGCATGATGGCAAGGGATAGGGCTCACGCGCATATGCCGCGCTTTCAGATGCTTATATATCCCTTCCTTGACGCGCGAAACAACAGCGAGTCGTGTAAAAAATACACCGACACGCCGATGTGGAATTCCAAGCTATCAACACGCCTTGCGTCGCTGACGGGTGCGGACGGTAGCCGCCCCGATTACGTTTACTACTCGCCCGCAGAGGCAAAAAGTCTTGCGGGGCTGCCTGCGGCGTATATCGAAACGGCGGAGATAGATTGCCTGCACGACGACGGCATTCTTTACGCCGAAAGGCTTGGCGGTGAGGGCATTACGGTGGTGCTGAACGAAACGCGCGGAACGATACACGGCTTTGACAACTCAAGAAAGGCAAGGGCGACCGAGCAAGCACTTGTCGAGAGGATAAAATTTCTTAAAAAATATTTTGCGTAAGGAGAATAGAATAATGAAAAAATATATTCTCGCATTGGACGAGGGAACTACGAGCGCACGCGCGATATTGTTCGATAAAAGCGCGGGTATTGTTTCAATGGCTCAGCACGAGATACCGCAGAAATATCCGTGCGCGGGCTGGGTTGAGCAAGACCCTATGGATATCTACGCAAACCAATACGCCGCACTTACGGAGTGTATTGCAAAATGCGGAATATCCGCAAGCGAGATAGCTGCGGTGGGCATCACCAACCAAAGAGAAACCGTAATAATCTGGGATAAGAATACGGGAAATCCCGTGTATAACGCGATAGTCTGGCAGTGCAGACGAACTGCCGACGAGTGCGAGGCACTTGAGGCGGCAGGTCACGGCAACTATATCAGAAAGACCACGGGACTGCGCATAGACCCTTATTTCAGCGGAACGAAAATAAAGTGGATACTCGATAACGTCGAGGGCGCAAGGGAGAGGGCAAAGCGCGGCGAGCTTCTTGCGGGCACGGTCGATACGTGGCTTATCTGGAAGCTGACGGACGGCAAGGTATTCGTTACCGACAGAACGAACGCGTCAAGAACGATGCTTTGCAATATACATACGGGCGAATGGGATCAGACGCTTCTTGATCTGTTCGATATTCCGCGCATAATGCTCCCCGAAATAAGAAGCAGCAGCGAGGTATACGGCTCGTTTGAGTGTATGGGCGCACAGCTTACCATCGCAGGAATCGCGGGAGATCAGCAATCGGCGCTGTTTGGTCAGACCTGCTTTGAGGCGGGCGAGGCGAAAAACACCTACGGCACGGGTTGCTTCTTGCTTGCGCATACGGGAAATAGGGCAGTTGAGAGCAAGCACGGGCTTCTTACCACCGTTGCGGCGGGCGAGAATGGCAGACCTATTGAGTACGCGCTTGAGGGAAGCGTTTTCGTCGGCGGCGCGATAATGCGCTGGCTTCGCGACGAGCTTAAGATAATTCACGAGGCGGCGGACAGCGAGTATTTTGCCCGAAAGGTCACGGACAGCGCGGGCGTGTACGTCGTTCCCGCGTTCAGCGGTCTTGGCGCACCCATCTGGGATATGCGCGCAAAAGGCTCGATATTCGGACTTACGGCGGGAACGGGCAATAAGCACATAATCCGCGCCGCGCTTGAATCTATCGCGTATCAGACCGAGGACGTCGTAGCGGCAATGAACGCCGACGTCGAGTTGTTCGGCGGCGAGGCGAGCGTAATATCGGTGCTGAAGGTGGACGGCGGCGCGTCCGCTAACGACCTTCTTATGCAGATGCAAAGCGATTTTTCCGCGCTTACGGTCGAAATATCGTCAAATCCCGAGGCAACGGCGCAGGGCGCGGCGTTCCTTGCGGGACTTGCGGTTGGATTTTTTGCCGACAGAGCGGAGCTTAAAAGGCTTGTGTCCGTCAAAAAGAGCTTTGAGCCGCGTATGTCCGCCAAAGAGCGTGCCACGCGCCTTGACGGCTGGCACAGGGCGGTCGCGGCGTGCAGAATGTTCAGCGAAAAGGGAGAATGAGTATGATAGAAAAAAAGGCGTTTTCCGTTTTGTCAACGGACGGAGTACATAAGCTTCGCGGCGTAGTGTATCTGCCAAATGGCGAGGCGCGCGGACTTTTCCACGTCGTACACGGAATGACCGAGCATATAGCGCGCGACGATAAGTTTCTTACGGATATGGCGCGCGCGGGATTTATCAGCTTCGGCTACGATAATCTCGGACACGGAAACACGGCGCGCGACGATAGCGAGCTTGGCTATATAGCCAAGGAAAAGGGCTGGGAACTTCTCGCGCGCGACGTTGCCGCGTATTCCGATGCGGTAAGGGCGGAGTTTGGAAGCGCAGATATGCCGTATTATCTTTTGGGGCATAGCATGGGCTCGTTCATCGCCCGCCTTGCCGCGCAGAGATTCGTAAAGCCGAGCCGCCTTATAATAATGGGTACGGGCGGTCCTAATCCCGCCGCAAACATCGCGCTTGCGCTCATAGGCGTGATAAAGCGCGTGCGTGGCGAGCGGCATTTTTCACCCCTCGTTGATTTTCTCATTTTCGGGGGATATAATAAGAAATTCGGCAAGCCTACGGACGAGGACAAAAAGCTTTGGCTTACGAATGACGAGAGCGTCAGGCGCGTGTATTACGCCGATAAGTTTTGTACCTTTAATTTCACCATCAGCGCAATGGGCGACCTCGTAAGGCTTTTGAAGTACACCAATTCCGCCGCGTGGTATAGGGAGATCCCAAGTGAAATGCCCGTTCTTCTGATATCGGGCGAGCACGATCCCGTCGGCAATTACGGCAAGGGCGTAAGAGAGGTGGAAAAAAGGCTCAAAAAATGCCAAAAGGACGTTACCTGCAAGCTCTACGAGGGCGCAAGGCACGAGATTCTCAACGATTTCACCTACACCGAGGTGCGCGACGATATTATAAAATTTTTGCAGGGGTAAGTAAATAAACCAAGCGAGCCGTAATCATCGGTTGCGGTCTCAAGGCTTTCGCCTAAGCAAAAGACGCTGTTGATTGCTTTTTTGGAAAGTTTATAAGTGTGGATGTAGTGAAGCCTTTACCCATTCCTTGAGTTTGGCTTTGCGACGGGAAACAACAAAATATATCGCAGGAGCTTGACGTTCGCACTGACCGCTACGCAAACGATAAAAGCCATAGCACACGGCGGGAAAACGCTTCGCGTTTTCAATGATATCCACCTGCGGTGGATGATATCCGACTTCGTCGGATGAAATATTTGCCCGTTGGGCAAATGTGAAATATTTTGCTTGCGCAAAATATGAAGGTAGCTTTTTGCCAGAGGCAAAAAGCATAAAAAAGTATTAAATCTGTTTATCCAATTATATTTAATGGAAATTTCCGAGCGAAGCGAGGAAATTCTCCTAAACTTTGCACTTTGCACTTTGCACTTTGCACTTTGCACTTTGCACTCTGCAAGGCAAGTGCTTGCACATTTGCACTTTGCACGCTTGCCGAAGGCAAGTGCTTGCACTTTGCACTTTTTGCGCTTGGGTAAGCCAAAGTGCAAATTGCAAAATTCAAAATCACTGCTTCGGGAGGAAATTACGATGCTTTGGATCGTCGCCGCCATACTTTCCGCATTTTTTGCGGGATTGACCTCCATTCTTGCCAAATGCGGCATTAAAAAGACCGATTCCGATCTCGCGACGGCGCTGCGCACCGTCGTGGTGCTCGTTTTTGCGTGGGTGATGGTGTTCGTGGTCGGCTCGCAGGGCGATATCGCCAAAATCGAGCCGAAGCCGCTGATCTTTCTGATACTTTCGGGTCTTGCCACGGGCGCTTCGTGGATATGCTATTTCAAGGCGCTTTCGATGGGGGATATCAACAAGGTCGTTCCCATTGACAAATCAAGCACGGTGCTGACCGTCCTGCTTGCCATCGTTTGCTTTGGCGAAACCTCAAATTTAGCAATAAAGCTTGCCGCCACCGCCGTTTTAGCGGCGGGAATATTCCTTATGGTCGAAAAGAAAAGTACCGACGGCGAGGCGAAGGGGCGCGCGTGGATGCTCTACGCCGCGCTGTCCGCTGTTTTTGCCGCGCTCACCTCGATACTTGCAAAGGTCGGCGTTTCGGGCGTGGAGTCCAATCTCGGCACGGCTATCCGCACGGGCGTGGTGCTCGTTATGGCGTGGGGTATCGTTCTCGCGCGCGGGAAGCAGAAGCAACTGTCCTCGCTGGACAAAAAGGAACTGCTCTTCATCTCGCTTTCGGGCATCGCCACGGGTGCGTCGTGGCTGTGCTATTATTACGCTATCGGTCACGGACTCGTCAGCGTCGTAGTGCCGATAGATAAGCTCAGCATCGTCGTGACCGTTGCGTTTTCCTATTTCGTGTTTAGGGAAAGGCTGTCGAAAAAAGCCCTCCTCGGACTCTGCCTCATGGTCGCGGGCACGTTGGCTATGGCGTTTTTTAAGTGAGGCGGTTAAATATTGCATAGCCCCAAGGGGCTGATTTAGCGCAGAACAAAAATACAAAAACAAGTAAAGAAAAAAAGACCGTTTTTTTCGTCCAAAAGGATGAAGAAAGCGGTTTTTTAAAGGTAGAAATCCTCACGGGTTTCGATTTTTATACGTATTTTTTAGCCGCGATTTTGCCCTCCGGCGTACCCGCGTACGACGACAAAATCGCGGCTTCTGCATCTAACTGAGACAGCCCCTTTTGTCTTATTCGGCGCGGTGCAAGGGGTTATTCCGCTTCGGTTTTCTTTTCGTCGCGCTTGAATTCAAGGATGTCGCCCGGCTGGCAGTCGAGAACGTCGCATATTGCCTCAAGCGTTGAAAAGCGTATGGCGCTTACCTTTCCCGTCTTTATTTTGGACAGGTTTACGTTTGCAAGCCCCACTCTTTCGGACAATTCGTTAAGTGACATTTTTCTGTCCGCCATAACGCGGTCAAGCCGTAAGATTATTGCCATGGCGCACCTCACAGAGTTTCATCGGAAAGCCTTTGAAGCTGCATTCCGTACTCAAAGACGTAGGCAAGCAAATACACTACAAGCCCGGCGGCTATCCAGCCGAAATCCGAGGTTGATGTTATTTTACACGAGAGAATGTATTCATTTTGAAATATATATTCGTATTTCCCGATGAAGAAGGCAAATGCGGCAGTAAGCCCTATCTGCGCGACCGTAGAGCATAAGCCGAATACGAGTATTATATTTCCAAGCTTTCGCACGTCCGCGCCGATAGTTTCGATAAACGGCGAGCCGTTTTTAATGGGGTGCATAATGCCCTTTAGCTTTTTGCAGACGAGCGCGGCAAAGGCACTGCTTAGTGCTATAGTCAGCATTTCAGCCAGCATGACGAGCCTTAATTCAAGGCTTTGGGTGTCGATGGCTTCGCCGTTTAAGGAAAACTCCAATATTCCGATTTGCATGGTGTCGGCAGGAACGTCCAAAATAAAAAATAATGCCGACGCTATTATAGCTGCGCCAAATGCAAATAAGGCGAGGAAAAAGAAAATGTTAAACATGGTGTAAAGTATGCTTGCGGATTTTTTTAGGTTTTTCATAATTACTGCTCCTTATGGACCTTATGGACCTTATGGTTTTTATGACAGTATAGCACGCGATTTTATGTTTGTCAAGTATTTTTTAACGATAATCGTTAATTTTTTTATTTTTTTATCTGATTTAGGCCTTGCACGATGCCTTGCACGATTAAAATACAAAAGCCGCCTCTGGCGGCTTTTGTGTGCTTTTAGTCTTTGGAAAGTATATTTTTGCTCTTTATAAAGTCCATCTTGTATTAATGAATAAATTTCACGCTTAAAAAGAGCTTTTTATGTGTTTTTGTGACGAAAATAGTCCGAAACGCCACAAAACTTTACAGCAAACTTGACACCTGACAAATTTTGTGATACAATATCGGCGTTAATTGATAAATCCAAGAGGTCAGAAATGGAAAATCAACTCAGAGAACGCATATTGAAATTAAAAAAAGATAAAAACGCGGTCATTCTTGCGCACTACTACGCGCCCGCCGAGGCGCAAGAGGTTGCCGACTACGTTGGCGACTCCTTCTATCTTGCTAAGGTTGCAAAGAACAGCACGGCGGACGTTATCGTGTTCTGCGGCGTTTCCTTTATGGGCGAGAGCGCGAAGATACTTAACCCCGACAAAAAGGTGCTGATGCCCGATCTTACGGCGGATTGCCCGATGGCGCACATGGTCGCCGAGGGGAAGATCAAGCAGATGCGCGATAAGTACGCCGACCTTGCGGTCGTCTGCTACGTCAATTCCACGGCGGAGCTGAAGCGTCAGAGCGACGTTTGCGTGACATCGTCAAACGCTATTAAGATCGTCAAGGCGTTGCCAAACGAGAACGTCTTCTTCATCCCCGACCGAAATCTCGGCAGATACGTAGCGTCGCAGGTCCCCGAAAAGAATATCATCATCAACGACGGCTGCTGCCCCATCCACGCCGCTATCACGCGTGAGCAGCTTCTTCGGGAAAAGGCGAAGCACCCGCAAGCCCCCATTCTCATTCACCCCGAATGTGAGCCCGAGCTGCTTGAGATATCCGATTATATCGGAAGCACGGCGGAGCTTATCGACTACGTTTCAAAAAGCCCGCTTGACGAGTTCATCGTCTGCACCGAGGACGGCGTGGATTACAAGCTTATCACGGACAACCCCGATAAGAGATTTTACTATCCCGAACCTCGCCCGTGCTGTGCGGATATGAAGCTCAATACGCTCGAAAACATCCTTTCCGTCTTGGAAAACGAGGACAACGAGGTGCTTGTGGACGAGACGGTGGCATCAAGCGCGTGGAAGCCGCTTGACCGTATGCTTGAATTGGGAAGGTAAAAGATGAGGACGGATATTGTAATTGTCGGCAGCGGAGTAGCGGGGCTTTATTGCGCCTTAAATTTGCCGAAGGAAAAAAACATAATAATAGTAACGAAGAATAAGGCGCGTAGGAGCGACTCCTATCTTGCGCAGGGCGGTATCTGCGTTTTGCGCGACGAAAGCGACTACGATTCCTTTTACGAGGACACGATGAAGGCGGGACATTACGAGAATAATCCCGATTCAGTACATATAATGATACATTCCTCGCAAGAGGTCATTTCCGATCTCGTTTCATACGGTGTCAGGTTTGAAAAGAACGGCGAGGAGTTCGTTTACACCCGCGAGGGTGCGCATTCGCATCAGCGCATCCTTTTCCACGAGGATGAAACGGGCAAGGAGATAACCTCTCACCTGCTTGAAACGGCAAGGGCGAGGGAGAATATCACCATCATCGAAAATTATACGATGGTCGACCTTATCTGCGAGGGCAACGAGTGCCGCGGTACCATCGGACACGATGAGAACGGCGCGTATTCCGCCATCGTTGCGGATTATACCGTGCTTGCCACGGGCGGCATCGGCGGCATTTTTGAGCATTCCACGAACTACAAGCATCTGACGGGCGACGCTATTGCTCTCGCGCTCAAATACGGCATTAAGCTACAGCACATTGATTACATTCAGATACACCCCACCACGCTTTATACCGAAAAGGAGGGAAGCCGCGAGTTTCTCATTTCCGAGTCGGTGCGCGGTGAGGGAGCTATCCTGCTCAACTCCAAGGGCGAGCGATTCGTCAACGAGCTTTTGCCGCGCGACGTGGTAGCAAACGCTATTTTTGCCGAGATGAAGAAAGAGGGAAGCAAGCACGTCTGGCTCTCGATGGCTCCCATTCCCGAGGATGAGATAAGGACGCACTTCCCGAATATTTATCAGCGTTGCCTTGACGAGGGCTACGACGTAACGCGAGAGCCCATTCCCGTAGTGCCGTCCCAGCATTATTTTATGGGTGGTATCGACGTCGACAGGTACAGCAAGACCTCGATGGACCGCTTGTACGCGGCGGGCGAGACGGCGTGCAACGGCGTTCACGGCAGAAACCGACTTGCAAGCAATTCGTTGCTTGAAAGTCTTGTTTTTGCAAAGCGTGCCGCGCATCAGATTGCGGAGGGCTACGTGCCGCTCAAGGGTGACGTAGAGGTCAGCGTTGACGCATCAAGGTACGAAAATTATAAAGAGGAGTATAAAGCCGCCGTTCTTGCGGCTATCGAAAAGGAGAGAATGAGCCATGAATAATATTACGATGAAATGAACGCAGACGAGCTGATCTTGCAGGCTCTGCGCGAGGATATCACGAGCGAGGACATCACGACCAATTCCGTTATGCCGCGCTATCAGGCGGGCGAGGTCGACCTCATTTGCAAGCAGGACGGCGTAATAGCGGGTCTTGAGGTGTTCAAGCGAGTTTTTGAGCTTCTTGACGATAAAACTGAGGTCGTTTTCTATTGCAAGGACGGCGACAGCGTTAAAAACGGCGAGAAGATAGGTCTTGTGCGCGGTGACATCCGCGTGCTTCTTTCGGGCGAGAGGACCGCGCTCAATTATTTGCAGAGAATGAGCGGTATTGCGACCTACACAAGAGAGATCGCAGATCTGCTCAAAGGCACGAAAACGAAGCTTCTCGACACGAGAAAGACCACGCCCAATATGAGAATTTTTGAAAAATACTCCGTCAAGGTCGGCGGCGGATATAACCACAGATACAATCTCAGCGACGGAATTCTCTTAAAGGACAACCACATCGGCGCGGCAGGCGGCGTCAAGGAAGCCGTCAGAATGGCAAAGGAATACGCGCCCTTCGTCCGCAAGATAGAGATAGAGGTTGAAAACCTTGATATGCTAAAGGACGCGCTTGAGGCGGGCGCGGACATCATTATGCTTGATAATATGAGCGTTGAGGATATGAAAACGGCGGTCGAGCTTTGCCGCGGCAAGGCAGAGACCGAATGCAGCGGAAACGTAACGCGCGAGAACGTCGCAAGACTTGTCGATATCGGCGTGGACTACATTTCCAGCGGCGCGCTGACGCATTCCTCGCCCATCCTTGACCTCTCGCTCAAAAATCTCCACGCTGTATAAGTAAGGAGCGGCTATGAAAGTAGCAGAACGAAGAAAAGCGATCGTAAACTTGCTTTTGTCATCCAAAGAGCCCGTGTCGGGCGGCGAGCTTGCGCAGAAATTCAACGTCTCCCGCCAGACCGTCGTGCAGGACGTTACCGTTCTTAAGGGAACGGGATACGAGATACTTTCGACAAGTCAGGGCTACGTTATGCAGAAAACGCCCCTTGTCGAGAGGGTGTTCAAGCTAAAGCACACTACCGAGCAGACCGAGGACGAGCTTTCGTGTATCGTGGGTCTCGGCGGCACGGTGGTCGACGTTTTCGTGTGGCATAAGGTTTACGGAAAGGTCGAAGCTCCGCTGAATATCTTTTCTCCGATGCACGTCAAGCAGTTTATGGAGGGAGTAAGAACGGGACAGTCCAGCGAGCTTATGCACATAACGGGCGGATATCACTATCACACGGTCCGCGCGGAGAGCGAGGCGGTGCTTGACCGCATCGAAGCCGCGCTCAACGAAAGAAATTATATCGTTCCCGAAATATGATCTCGTTGCGCGGCGTCGCCGCTTACGCGGAGGGAATATGAATCAATACCTTAAAAATTTAAACAAGATCGAGTTCGTAGTGACCTATGCTTGCACGGGGCGGTGCAAGCATTGCTCCGAGGGTGAGCACACGTCCTGCGGCGAGCGGATTGATCCCGATATCGCCGCGGACGCGGTTCGCAAGATCGCGGCGGAGTATGAAATTCAAACCGTTATGACCTTTGGCGGCGAGCCGCTTTTGTATACGGATGCGGTCTACGCCATTATGAAAACCGCCAAGGAACTGAACGTTCCTCGGCGGCAAGTTATTACCAACGGCTATTTTTCAAAAAATGCCGACAAGATACGCGAGGTTGCAGCGCGCCTTGCCGCGTGCGGCGTGAACGACCTGCTTTTGTCGGTGGATGCGTTTCATCAGGAAACGATACCGCTTGACGTGGTGAAGAGGTTTGCCGCAGAAGCAAAGAAAAACGGCGTGCCGCTCCGCCTGTCGCCCGCGTGGCTTGTGAGCGCGACGGACGACAACCCGTACAACGTAAAAACGCGGGAGATTCTCGACAGCTTTGCCGATATGGAGATTCCCGTGGGCGCGGGAAACGTCATTTTCCCCGAGGGAAACGCGCTTGAATATCTTGCGGAGTATTTTACGGGCGATCTGCCCGAAAATCCGTACGTTGTCGACCCGCGCGACGTGCGGTGCGTGTCCTTCGAGCCGAACGGCAACGTTCTCGGCGGAAATGTATACGAGCGCGATATTATGGATATTATTAAGGATTACGCGCCGTAAAGATTACGGCTTCATCACCTTAATAAAGCGGAACATTTCGTCGGGACCCTCGTTGGGATCGTGCTTCTCGCTTTCGGGTATTTCGTGCTCGGGCTGGAAATACGCACACCAAAACTGATCTATCTGAAAGCCGCACTTGTTCACGTAGAAGTGGATATTGCGCTTTTCAAAATACGGGGTGCAGGTTTCCCAGACTCGCGTTTTTGGATGCAGAGCCTCAACCGCCTGCCACGCACCGTAGCCGATGCCCTTGCTGTGCGCTTCGGGCAGTACGAATAGAATCTCCAAATGGTTATGATGCGTTTCTTTGTCAATCGTAAGTATTAAGCCGCCGACCTTTTTGCCGTCAAGCATAATGCGGTAGGTCTCGCTTTGCGGAGCATCAATGCATCTCTCGATAGTTGCGCGTGAGATGATCTCGCCGTCACCGTCTACGTGATCGTCACGCTCACCGAACTCCATCAACGCCCCGTGCTTGAACGCCCATTGATTGTCAATGATGAATTGCTCGCGGTCATCTGCCGCAAGCGGTAAAAGTGAAACCTTTGTGTTTTTCATAATTACCTCCAAAATAAAAAATCGAGTCCCGGCTATTGTGATACAATAACCGAGGCTCACCCCGACACCTAATCCGGCATTACGGTACTACGGTACACAGCCTCCGGTGACGAACTATTCTATATGTGTTTATTATACCATTGATTTTTAAACAAGTCAATAATCAAATTTCAAGTTTGACAAAGGTGACCAAAGTGATAGATATTACTGCTTGGATGCAAGATTTCTTGCAGAAGTTAAACGAGACTTTTGCAAGCCGCGTGTGGTTTGTGGGCTTGCAGGGCAGTTATAGCCGCGGCGAAGCAACGAAAACGAGCGATATTGACGTTGTTGTGATACTTGACGAGCTGTGCGCCGCGGATATTAGGGACTACAATGCAATGCTCGACACCTTGCCGCACAGAGAGCTGATCTGCGGTTTTCTTTCGGGAAAGGACGAGCTTTTTAATTGGGAGCCGTCCGATCTTTTTCAGTTTTACTACGATACAACGCCCATCAAAGGAAGCCTTGACGAATTGCTTGCGGTAATTGATGAAGCGGCTGTGGAGCGGGCGATCAAGATCGGCGCTTGCAATATTTACCACGGCTGCGTGCATAATATGCTGCACGAAAAGAGCGATGAAATTTTGCGCGGACTGTATAAATCCGCCTCTTTCATTGTTCAGGCTATCGTGTTTTTGCAGACGGGGAAATATATAAAGCATCAAAAAGAATTGCTGTCGGTCGCCGCTGCCGACGAGCAGGATATCGTTAGCACCTTTTTGGATTTGAAAAACGGCGGCGCGGTTGACTTTTGGGGGATGTCCGAAGCTTTACTTGCTTTTGCGAAAAAGTGGATAGCCCAAAGTAATTAAAAAAGGCGTAAAATGAAGATTGAAAACAACGTGCTTAAGCACTACTTGAAAAACGTTTATTTCATCACGGGCACGGCGTATGCGGGCAAGTCCACTACGGTAAGGATGCTTGCGGACAAGTACGGAATGGTCTGTTGCGGCGAGAATTATCACATGGCGGTGTCCGAGCGCGTGGCTACGCCCGAAACGCACCCCGACCTCTGCTACAACAAGAGCCTTACCGATTGGCGCGAGTTTGTTACGCGCACGCCCGAGGAATACGAGCGTTGGATATACGCCGTCGGGCGCGAGGCGGCGGAGTTTGAGGTCGCGGAGCTGATCGCCATATCGCAGGACAAAAGGGTTATCGTGGACACGAATATCCCCGTGGACGTGCTGAAGGAAATATCCGATTACCATCACGTTGCAGTTATGCTTTCGCCGCAGTCCATGAGCGTGGATAGGTTTTTTGACCGCGACGATCCCGACAAGCAGTTCTTGCTCGGCGTGATCGACAGCTGTGACGATCCCGCGGCGGTAATGGAAAATTACCGCAGGGGGCTTGAGCTTATCAACAGCAAGGAGCATTACGACGAGTACGCAAACAGCGGATTTTTCACCGTCGTGCGCGAGGCGGGCGGCGCGGACACGCGCGAGGAAGTGTGCGATGCGATCGCCAAGCATTTTGGACTTGCAAAGTGAGGATGTGAAAAAAGAACGAGGTTCTTTTTTAAGACGTGTAGAATTAATTCGTGAGGTATAGAGAATGAAAATCAAATATGCTTTGATCATATTGCTTTCCATAGTTATTTGTATTTCTTGCTTTGGTTGCAACGAGGTGAGCGACGCAACCGTCGGCAATTCCGACGTAACGACAAGCAAAGAGACCGAGGAAGTGAAGTACGTATATAGAACTAAATACGTTCAGGTCGAATTTGTATCGGATGAACAAAAAAAGGAATGGAAAAACGCTTTGGTATCGCTCCTGAATAACGAAAAAATACCGAATTATAATAGCGATGGGTCGGTTGAATATTCAAGCCTTTATCCCGACAGACCGTGTATAGAGCGTGGATATCAGCTTGCTTTGTTTGATATTAATACCGATGGAGTGCCTGAACTGTTGGTCGACGTTGGGGGCGGCTCGGCAGGCAATGCTTTTTACTACGTATATGATATCGTAAGCGGCAAAGAGGTCGGAACGCTTGACGGCGGTCATGATAATTCGTGGTGCATTTATTTTAATCAGTCAACGGGCAAGTTTGAGGCGATAGGTCAATTCGAGTGGCGCGGCGGCTGGTCGGTTAAGATGCGTTTGGTCAATAAAGCCACGCTCACGAACGCAACGGATAGCGACGGCGCTTGCTTGAATGAAACGAGCTGGATGTACGCTTATTACAATGAAGAGCTTGAGAGTGCGCAGGAGGAGAAACGTGCCGAGGTTGAATTTTGGGTATACGAGGAGAGCGCGTCTATGGAGGAATATTTTGCGGCGCAAGACGATTTTACGGAAAATTACATTCGCATAGCGGAAACGGGCATTAAGCTGATAGATTGGAATGACGTAACGAGCGATGGTGATGACGTTGCGCTTAAAGCGGAGAAAATGGCAACGGCTTTAATCGCTGCAAATCAAAAATTCATCGCGCCTTCGCAAGCAGAAGAAATTGCTTGATACATTCCTGAAAAATGGCGCGATCTCCCGTGCGCAGTATGACGAGCGCTTTGGCGATCACTCCCTCCACTGCATAACAACCCGTTTGACTCAAACGGTAAAAATATAACTCAAACGGAAAAGGATGATAAAATTACCCTGAACCGTTTTTTGCAACTTTAGTCAAATCTCTTGTATTTGATGGGAGAGTATGCTATAATGAGTGTGTCGAGAACATACAAAAGAGGAGATTTTGATATGACACACGAAGAAATGATTTTGAAAGTAAAGCAAGCGAAAAGCGCTCAAGAGCTTCTTACACTTGCCAAAGAAAACGGCATAGAGATGACCGAAGAAAGCGCACAAGCTTACTTTGAGCAGTTAAATAAAAAAGGCGAGCTTGCCGATGATGAGCTTGATAACGTCGCCGGCGGCGGATGTTATCATGACGGAAAGCTTGTTGTAACCGTTGGCACAAATGCTTGTGAAAACTTCATGTGCGAAAAATGCGGCTCGCGCAAGACTGACGGCGGTTTGGGACCGATGACTTCTCATTTCAGTCCTTACACTACCGCGTTGCATGTGGAAAACTGCGGAGCGTGCATCTGGTGTAAATATATCGATGCTTTGTG
>JAZPZM010000073.1:0-45907 GCA_045544735.1 Eubacteriales bacterium | reverse complement strand
AAAGGACGCTTAAGGTTTTAAGCGTCCTTTTTTTCTCAAAAAACTTAATATTCGGCACCATAGCCAAGCGGTAAGGCAGGGGTCTGCAAAACCTTTATTCCCCAGTTCGATTCTGGGTGGCGCCTCCAAACGAAAATCCGTTCTCGTAAGAGAGCGAATTTTTGTTTGTATTATTCATTTTTCATTATTCATCATTCATTATTCATTAAAGAACGGATTTTTGAATGAATAATGAATAATGAAGTCGCCTTCGGCTGATGAATGATGAATAATTTGATTTAAAAGGATGTGATTTAATGAAAGAAAATATCTTAATTGATAAATCAATTGCTTTTGCGGCGCGAATTGTAAA
The DNA here is from genome assembly GCA_045544735.1 of Eubacteriales bacterium. Classification (GTDB taxonomy): domain Bacteria; phylum Bacillota; class Clostridia; order Oscillospirales; family CAG-272; genus CAG-390. The sequence continues at coordinate 45,555 of JAZPZM010000073.1, read as the reverse complement.
ATTACATGATTTTTTGATAAAAAATAAAAAGGGACTTACGATATCCAAGCAAATCATCAGAAGCGGAACAAGCATAGGCGCGAACATAAATGAAGCTAATTACGGGCAAAGCATCGCGGATTTTATTTCCAAAATGCACATCGCCCTAAAAGAAACTGCTGAAACGGAGTATTGGATAAAATTGCTCCACGTAGCTGAATACATTGATGATAAAATGAGCGAGTCGTTGCTTGAGGATTGCTTGGAAATAAAGCGAATTTTAATTGCGTCTATAAACACGGCAAAAGAAAACAATAAATAAACTAAGCGGTGATGATATGAGTTGGTGGACAAAACAAAAAATATTAAAAGTAATAATGTATGTTTTATTAGCCTTTGTTTTTATTAATTGTTTTTTATTTGAAATTTGTCCGACTATATATCCTGATTGGTTAAGAGATGGTATTGGAATTACCGGTTTATTTGTAATTGCATTTTGGTTTATTTGGTGTATTGTTTATTTGATAAAAAAGAACAAAAACAAAAAGAAAAAATAAAGAAAATCCTTGGTTTTCGACCAGTTCTTTTTGGACACGAAAAAGTGCGGCGACATCTTGTGTCGCCGCACTTTTTTATCTTTGCGGTTTGAAAAATTGATACAAATAAGCGGGGATAGTTCCGTTATAAAGCTTTCGCACCTTGTCGGCGCGTCTGCCGTACAGCCTTTCGAAATACTCGCACGAAGTCAGCACGTATACCTGCCACGGCTCCATAGCGCGGAACGCCGTTCCCATATCGCGATAAAGGCGCTCTGCGTCGCGCATCGACAGCATTCGCTCGCCGTAGGGCGGGTTGCATATTATCGTACCCCTGCGATCGGGCACGGGCTTGCGTATCTTTCGCATATCTCCGTGCGCAAGCTCAATGTGAGCTGAAACACCTGCTCGGCGAGCATTTTCCTTCGTCAGCGTGATGCAGTCGGGGTTGATATCGCTTCCGCGCGCCATAAAGTGCGAGTCGTTGATGATTGCACAGCGAGCCTCCTCACGCGCGTTTTCCCAAAGCTCGCTCGGCAAAAAGCCAAAGCTTTCGCCCGCAAACGAGCGATCAAGTCCGGGTGCGCGTCGCGTCGCTATCATCGCGCCCTCGATAATTATCGTTCCCGATCCACAGCAAGGGTCCCACAGCATAACGTCCTCGCGTACGCGCGAGGTCAGGCAGATCGCCGCCGCAAGCGTTTCACGAAGCGGCGCGGCGTTGGTTACGGGGCGGTATCCGCGCTTGTGCAGAGCAACGCCCGATGTGTCTATCATAAGATACGCCTCGTCCTTAAAGATGAAAAACTCAATTTTCATTACGGCATCCGTTTCGGGAAGAACGCTCAAACTGTATTTCTCGCCAAGACGGGTCGCGATAGATTTTTTAAGTATCTTTTGACAATCGGGAATTGACGTAAGCTGGCTCTTTATCGAGTGCCCCGAAACGGGAAAGGCGTTGTTTACGCCGATGTAGTTCTCCCACGGCAGAGCGCGGCAGCCCTCAAAAAGCGCGTCAAAGGTCGGGGCAGGGAATGCCTCGCCTACAAGAACGTAAACGCGCTCCGCTACGCGCAGATTGACGTTTGCCCTTGCGCAGTCGCAGGGCTCGCCCGAAAACAGCACACGCCCGTCCATAGTCATTATTCTTTTGAGTCCGAGTGCGTCTATCTCCTCGCCGAGAAGCTTTTCAAGCCCAAACATACACGTTGCAACGTACGTCAGCATAATACTGCTCCTTATTTGTTATCCTTATAGTATAGCTTGCAGTGGCAGTAGCCCTCAAAATTCGGGTCTGCTATCTGCTCTCTGAATTCCTTGCAAAGACATTTATTGTCATCAGTCATCTCAAGACGGCAAGGGCAATAGCCGCCCCTCGCTTTAAGTCCTTCCTTGATGAGCTTGACTATTTCCTTGTCCTCGTTAAGTCTTACCATTGCGAAAACCTCGCAATAAGTGCTTCGATCTCTTCCTTTGAAAGCACGCCCGTCGTGCGATGCACCTCAACTCCGCCCTTGACGAAAAGAAGCGTAGGAATGAGGCTTATACGGAATTTTATCGCAAGCGCGCTCTCCTCGTCGACGTTGCATTTATATATGTCCGCCGTGCTTGACTCGGCTAATGCGTCAATGGTGGGAGCGAGCATTTTGCAAGGACCGCACCAAGGCGCCCAAAAGTCTATTACGCACAGCTTGTCGCTTTTTTCTATCTGGTCAAAAGTTGCACTCGTTATATGCTTTGGCATTCTTATTACCTCCTTTTTTGCACATTGTGCTTACAATAATATTTTAATATATTTACTCGCGCCTGTCAATAGAAAAGGCTTGCAAATTTAAGGTTTTTCTTGCATTTGTCCTTCATCCGTGCTATAATCTATTTCGTAAAAACCGCGAAAGGATAAAAAATGAAAAAAACAGTTCTTAAAAAATACGCGCGCCTTATCGCACGCAAGGGCGCAAACGTGCAAAAGGGGCAGGAGGTCATGGTCATGGCGTCCGTCGAGCAGCCCGAATTCGTCAGAATGCTCGTTGACGAGTGCTATCGCGCAGGCGCGGCAAAGGTCATCGTTGAATGGAGCGATCAAGCGCTCACGAAGCTTCACTACCGCCACCGTAGCCTCAAGGTCTTGTCCACGCTCGAAAAATGGGAGGTGGAGAGGCTTGAGCATCGCGCGCAAAAGCTCCCCGTAATGATATATATCGAGTCCGACGATCCCGACGGACTTTCGGGCGTCGATCAGAAAAAGATCGCCTCGGCACAGCAGAGCAAGTATAAGATAATCAAGCCCTTCCGAGACAGAATGGAGAATAAGTATCAGTGGTGTATCGCCGCAGCACCCGGTGAAAAATGGGCAAAAAAGATGTTCCCTGCCGAAAAGAAGAACCAAGCCGTTGAAAAGCTTTGGAACGCTATACTTTACACCTCTCGTGCCGACGGCGACGATCCCGTTGCCGCGTGGGACGCGCACAACGCAGACCTCGCCGCAAGAAGCGAGTATCTGAACTCTCTCGGCATCGAAAAGCTTCATTATACGTCTGCAAACGGCACCGACCTTACCGTCGGTATGATGGAATGCTCGACCTTCCTCGGCGGCGGAGAGAATGCGCTCGGATCGGGTATATATTTCAACCCCAACATTCCGACCGAGGAGGTCTTTTCCACTCCCAAGCGCGGATGCGCCGACGGACTCGTCGTGGCAACGAAACCGCTTTCTTATCGCGGCGAGCTTATCGAGGACTTTACCGTGCGATTTGAGGGCGGCAAGGCAGTTGAGGTCACCGCAAAGAAAAACTGCGACCTTCTAAAGCAGATGATATCTATGGACGAGGGCGCGGCGTATCTCGGCGAGGTCGCACTCGTGCCGTATGATTCTCCCATTCGCAACTCGGAGCTTACCTTCTACAACACGCTCTTTGACGAAAATGCGTGCTGCCACCTTGCGCTCGGAATGGGATTCGTAAATTGCGTCAAGGATTACGAAAAATATACGCTTGAGGAGTGCAGGGAAATGGGAGTCAACGACTCCATGATACACGTCGACTTTATGATAGGCTCGAACGACCTTAATATCGACGCTATCTGCCGCGACGGACGGGTAGTTCCCGTGTTCAGAAACGGCAATTGGGCGTTCTGAATTTAATAAAAAATCGCCCCGCGACAGCACGCCGCGGGGCGATTTTGTCATTTTGCCTAATATGCGCTAACTTTCGTAAAAAATTTCATATATATTTCTATAAAATGTTTGTTGAAATTTTAACAATCGTGTAGTATAATGTAATAGACGAAAGTTACACTCTACTATTATAATTATATTTTTAGGAGACTCAATATGAAGTGGCTTATCGCGTCGGACGTACACGGTTCGGCATATTGGTGTAAAAAGCTCATTGAGGCGTATAAGCGCGAGGGGGCTGATCGTCTGCTCCTGCTTGGCGACGTGCTTTATCACGGTCCGCGCAACGATCTTCCGAGAGATTACGATCCCAAGGCGGTCATAGCGATGCTCAATCCTCTTGCGTCCGAGATCGTCTGCGTCAGGGGCAACTGCGAGAGCGAGGTTGACGCTATGGTGCTTGATTTCCCCGTGCTTGCGGACTACGCGCTGATATCAGAGGAGGCGCTCGGAGGCAGTCTTATATTTGCGACCCACGGTCATCTTTTTAACGCATCAAAGCTCCCGCCCTTAAAGTGCGGCGACATTCTCATTCACGGGCACACGCACGTTCCGTGCTTTGAGCAGAAGGATGGTATAACCATTCTAAACCCCGGCTCCGTTTCCATCCCCAAGGAGGGAAGCGCGGAGAGCTATATGGTGCTGGACGGCGCTGTTTTCACAAGGAAATCCCTTGACGGAAGCATTCTGTCGGTGCATAGCTTTACAAAAATAAAAAAATGAGGTTTGGTTAATGAACAAAATTACCATTATCGGTACAGGCAACGTCGGATCGACTATTGCGTACACTATCGCTCTTACGGGCATAGCGTCCGAGATAATCATGATCGACGTAAATCACGAAAGAGCTCTTGGTGAAGCGCTTGATATCAGGCAGGGAACGCCCTTCCTCTCGTCCTGCTCCATCTACGCGGGCAGTTATCGTGATGCGGTTGATTCAAATATCGTTATTTTTACCTGCGGAGTCGCACGAAAGCCGGGACAGACAAGGCTTGATCTTGCGCAGACCAACGTGAATATTCTTAAAAGCATAATCCCGCAGATAACGAAATACGCCCCCAAGGCAAATTACATCATCGTAAGTAACCCCGTAGACGTTCTGACGTACACATTCTGCAAGCTTTCGGATCTACCGAACAGACGAATAATCGGCTCCGGAACTATCCTTGATACATCGCGCTTGCGTGCAAGGCTGTCGGAATACTACTCGATAAATCAGAAAAACGTTCACGCGTACGTTATGGGCGAGCACGGAGATTCCGCATTTATTCCGTGGTCACTTGCCAATATTTCAAACGTTCCGATCCACGAATGTCACAAATCCATCGCGATCGGCGGCGAGCTCGTTCCAGAACCGAATTACGCGGAGATCGAGGACTACGTAAGAAAATCGGGCGCAAGAGTTATCGAGCGCAAGGGCGCGACGTTTTTTGCAGTTTCCGCATCGGTCGTGCATCTTTGCAGATGCTTGCTTGGCGGAACGGATACCATAACCACGGTATCTACCATGATGAACGGAGAGTACGGAATAGAGGACGTTTGCCTCAGCGTACTGAACGTTATCGGTACGGCGGGCGCACATTCAAAAATGTTAGCGCCGCTCAACGACGAGGAGATAGCAAAGCTCCGCAACAGCGCCGCAGTTCTCAAAGAGACTATATCGGCGCTTGAAATATAAAAAATTTGGAGGTCAAATATGGAATACCGCATTGAACACGACTCTATGGGCGAGATGAAAGTCCCCGCCGACAGACTTTGGGCAGCGCAGACACAGCGCAGCCGCGAAAACTTCAAGATAGGAGTGGGCATTGAGACCATGCCCGCAGAGATAGTTCACGCCTTCGGCATTCTTAAGAAAGCCGCCGCACAGGCTAACAACGCTCTGAAGCCCGAAAAAATGACCGACGAAAAGCTCGCCGTCATCGAAAAGGCGTGCGACGAGGTTATTTCGGGTGAGCTTCTCTCTCATTTCCCCCTCGTTGTATGGCAGACGGGTTCGGGAACGCAGTCCAATATGAACTCCAACGAGGTCATTGCCAACCGCGGCAATCAGCTTGCGGGCAAAAAGCTGCTTCACCCCAATGACGATATAAATATGAGCCAGTCCTCAAACGATACCTTCCCCACGGCAATGCACATTTCCGCCGTTATTGCTATCGAGGATAAGCTCATTCCCGCAACCGAGGCTCTTATCGCTACCTTCAAAAGACTTGAGGCTGAAAACGAGGGCGTGGTAAAGAGCGGACGTACTCACCTTCAGGATGCGACCCCCATCACATTCCCGCAGGAGATATCTGGCTGGAGAAGTAGCCTTGAGCGTGATATCGAACTTTTGAAGCTCTCCCTTAAGCCCCTTAAGGAGCTTGCACTCGGCGGAACTGCCGTAGGAACGGGACTCAACGCACCCAAGGGCTTTGCCGAGCTTGTGGCAAGCAAGGTGTCCGCCCTCACGGGTAAGGATTTTGTTACCGCCCCCAACAAGTTCCACGCGCTTACATCGAAGGATGAGATAGTTTTTGCTCACGGCGCGATAAAGGCACTTGCCTGCGACCTTATGAAGATAGCAAATGACGTAAGATGGCTTGCATCCGGTCCCCGTGACGGACTTGGCGAGATATTCATTCCCGAAAACGAGCCCGGCCCGTCCATTATGCCGGGTAAGGTCAACCCCACGCAGTGCGAGGCACTTACCATGGTTGCGGTTCAGGTAATGGGCAATGACGTTGCCGTCGGTATGGCGGCTTCTCAGGGCAACTTCGAGCTTAACGTATTTATGCCCGTATGCGCGTACAACTTCCTGCAATCCGCGCGTCTGCTTGCCGAGGCTATCGTTTCCTTTAACGATAACTGCGCTTCGGGTATCAAGGCAAACCGCGAAAAGATGCACCACAACCTGCATAATTCTCTTATGCTCGTTACCGCGCTTAACCCCTACATCGGCTACGAAAACGCCGCAAAGACCGTAAAGAAGGCATTTAAGGATAATATCTCTATCCGTCAGGCTTGCGTAGAGCTTGGATTCTTGACGGAGGAAAAGTTCGACGAGGTATTCCATCCCGAACAGATGGTATAAATTTTAAGGAGGAATTCTCAAATGAAGGTTAGCTATTTTCCGGGCTGCACCTTAAAAACTACGGCAAAGGAGCTTGACGCTTATACTCGCGCTTCGGCAGAGGCGCTTGGCGTCACCCTTGAGGAAATAGAAAATTGGCAGTGCTGCGGCGGCGTGTTCACGACGGCAAACGACGAGATAGCGACCAAGCTTTCCTCGATACGCGCACTCGTTGAGGCAAACGCCAAGGAGCAACCGCTCGTCAGCGTTTGCTCGGCGTGTCATAACGTGATCAAGCAGACGAACCACGCAATGCAGACCAATGCGGATTTCGCCTTCCGCGTAAACAATTATATGAAAGTGCAAAGCGACACTTACACCGAATATCACGGCGAGACGCGCGTTATGCATTTTCTTGAACTCCTTCGCGACGAGGTCGGCTTTGACAAGGTTGCGGCGGCTGTTAAAAATCCGCTCAAGGGCAAGAAGATCGCCGCATATTACGGCTGCTTGTTGCTTCGCCCCGGTAAGACTATGCAAATGGATGACGTGGAAAACCCGCGTATCATCGAGGACCTTATAAGAGCGCTTGGCGCAGAGCCCGTTATTTACGCAAGCAGAAACGAGTGCTGTGGCGGTTACGTCGCCCTTGATTCCCCCGACTCCGCCGCAAAGCAGAGCAAAAAGGTTCTTGACGGCGCAACGGCGGCGGGAGCGGACATCATCGTTACCGCTTGTCCGCTTTGCAGATATAATCTTGTAAAAAACGGCAAGAGCGATATTCCCGTGGTTTATTTTACCGAGCTTCTCGCAGAGGCGCTCGGAGTTAAGGAGACGGAAGATGCACAATAAAGATAACGTTACAGAGCGCGTGCTTCGCATAAGCGGAGTCAATGCACGCCGCTGTATGAAATGCGGAAAATGCAGTGCAAGCTGTCCTTCCTACGATGAGATGGAATATCATCCTCATCAATTCGTTTATATGGTAGAAAGCGGCGACGTTGAGCCTTTGCTGAACTCACCGTCCATCTTCAAATGCCTTACCTGCTTTGCTTGCGTTGACAGATGCCCCCGCGGCGTTGAGCCCGCAAAGCTCGTCGAGGCAATAAGGCTTGAGGTCATCAGAGAGCAGGGAGCAAATCACTTGAGAGCTGACGACGTTCCCGCCAAAATTGACGAGGAGATTCCTCAACAGCTGCTTGTCAGCGCATTCCGCAAATACGCAAAATAACGAAAGGAGAGAGCTAAATGCCAAGAATTGGAGTATTTGTGTGCTGGTGCGGTAGTAATATCGCAGGCACGGTCGACGTCAGCACGGTTTCCGAGGCTGTAAAAAACGAGCAGGGCGTGGTTTTCTCCACCAACTACCAATATATGTGCTCCCAGTCGGGTCAGGACATAATCAAAAACGCTATCAGAAAGTATAACCTTACGGGCATCGTGGTCTGCTCCTGCTCACCCCGTATGCACGAGGCTACCTTCCGTAAGACCGCCGCGGCGGCAGGGCTTAATCCATATATGGTCGAGATAGCCAATATCCGCGAGCAATGCTCTTGGGTACATAAGGATATGCTTACGGGAACGCAAAAGGCAATAATTCTTACCAAGGCGGCGATAGCAAAGGTCAATCTTAACTCGCCCCTTACCCCCGGAGAGAGCCCCGTTACCAAGCGCGCGCTCGTTATCGGAGGCGGTATTGCGGGCATTCAGACCGCACTTGATATCGCTGATGCAGGCTTCCCCGTAGATATAGTTGAGGCAAAGCCCACCATTGGCGGAAAGATGGCACAGCTTGACAAGACCTTCCCCACGCTCGACTGCGCCGCTTGTATCCTCACACCCAAAATGGTCGATGCCGCGCAGAACGATAAGATAAGGATATATTCTTACAGCGAGGTCGAGGACGTCAAGGGATTCGTCGGAAATTTCGACGTTAAGATAAGAAGAAAAGCAAGATACGTAAAAGAGGAGCTTTGTACGGGATGCGGTCTTTGCACCGAAAAATGCCCTCAGAAAAAAGTTCCCAACGAGTTCAATATGGGTATGGATAACCGCCGTGCTATCTATATTCCGTTTGCTCAGGCAGTACCGAAGGTCGCTACCATCGACGCGGATTACTGCACTATGCTGAAAACGGGCAAGTGCGGAGTCTGTTCCAAGGTCTGCACCGCGGGCGCTATCGACTATAAGCAGAAGGATGAGATAATCTCGGAGCGTTACGGCGCAATCGTTGCCGCTACGGGATTCAATCCCATCAGTATGGAGAAGTTCGACGAGTATGCCTACAGCCAGTCGAAGGACGTTATCACCTCTCTTGAGTTTGAGCGTCTGACGAACGCCGCAGGACCTACCGCAGGAAAGCTCCTGCGCCCCTCGGACGGCAAGCATCCCCATACCGTCGTTTTCGTGCAGTGCGTAGGCTCTCGTTGTGCCGCGGCGGAAAAGGGCAAGGAATACTGCTCCAAGATATGCTGTATGTATACCGCAAAGCACGCAATGCTCATTCGCGATAAATATCCCGACGTTGAGGTCTACGTATTCTATATCGACGTTCGTACTCCGGGTAAGAACTTTGACGAGTTCTACCGCCGTGCCGTCGAGGAATACGGTGTACATTATATTAAAGGAATGGTAGGCAAGGTGTCTCCCGAGGGCGACGTGCTTAAGGTTCAGGCGTCCGACCTTATCGCCAACAAGCAACTTCACATAGACGCCGACCTCGTCGTTCTTGCCGCCGCCATCGAGCCCGACAAGTCCGCAAGAAGCCTTGCAACGATGCTTACGGCTTCTATGGATACGAACGATTTCTTTACCGAGGCTCACCCGAAGCTCCGTCCCGTTGAAAGCCCCACGGCAGGCGTGTTCCTGTCGGGCGCGTGCCAAGGACCGAAGGACATTCCCGAAACGGTCTCTCAGGCGGGTGCCGCCGCGTCGAAGGTAATAGGACTTCTCGCCAAGGATAAGCTTATCGGTAACCCCTGTATCGCTCACTCGGACGAGATGATGTGTAACGGATGCTCCTCTTGTGAGCGAGTATGTCCCTACGGCGCTATTACTTACGTTAACAAGGAATTCAGAATGCCCGACAGAACGACGCTCGTTCGCCGCGTTGCGTCGGTCAACGAGGCAGTATGTCAGGGCTGTGGCGCTTGTACCGTGGCTTGTCCCTCGGGCGCTATGGACCTTCGCGGATTTACCGCACAGCAAATTATGTCGGAGGTGGATGCAATATGCAAGTAAGTGAATATAAGCCTCTTATCGTGGCTTTTTGCTGTAACTGGTGCTCATACGCGGGCGCAGACCTTGCGGGCAATAACCGCCTTAATTATCCCGCCGAGGTAAAGATAATTCGCGTACCCTGCTCGTGCAGAGTCAACCCCTCGTTCGTGCTTCGCGCGTTCCAGCGCGGCGCTGACGGTGTTATCATCTGCGGCTGTCACCCGGGTGACTGCCACTATACGTCGGGCAACTACTATACACGTCGCCGAATGGCAATGCTTTTCTCGATGCTTGAGTATCTCGGCATCGAAAAGGAGCGCACGCGCCTCGAATGGGTATCCGCCGCAGAGGGCGCAAAATTTGCCGCCACTATGAACGATTTCGTTGAGACCGTGGCGGCGCTCGGAGAAAACAAGAGATTGGAGGACCTCAGATGCAAGCGATAAGCAGTAAAACCCTCGTGGATATAGCCGCGAAAAAGCTTGCGGACGGCGAGGTATCTGCCGTCCTCGGCTGGAAAAAGGGTCTTTTCAATTACGACGTAACCCCCGCCGTGTTTACTGATGAGAAGGATCTTGCCGAGAACTTCGTTTATACCGATTTTTGCGCGGCAAATCTTTCTAAATATCTTATAAACGAAACCAAAAAGCCCGAATATCGCGCAGACGATAGAAAAATACTCGTTTTCCTTAAGCCCTGCGACACCTACAGCTTTAACCAGCTTCTTACCGAGCATCGCGTTCACCGCAACCGCGTTTACGTAGTTGCCGTACCCTGCAACGGTATGATAGACCTTACGGGTGCGCCTTATGAAAAGTGCGTCAACTGCAAGAGTAAAAAGGCAGTCGTATACGACGAGCTTGTAGGCGAAAACGGCGAGGTCATCGACTCGAACCGCTTTGACGAGGTCGAGCGAATCGAGGCTATGAGCGCAGAGGAAAGATTTGCATTTTGGCAAAACGAGCTTTCCCGTTGCATCCGATGCAACGCCTGCCGCAACGTATGCCCCGCGTGTACTTGCGAAAAATGCGTTTTCGATAATCCCGCATCGGGACTTGAAAACAAGGCGATATCCGACAGCTTTGAGGAAAAAATGTTCCACATCATCCGCGCGTTTCACGTTGCGGGCAGATGCACCGACTGCGGCGAGTGCTCAAGGGTATGCCCCCAGCACATTCCGCTCCATCTGCTTAACAGAAAGCTTATAAAGGATATGAACGAGGCTTACGGCGAATATCAGGCGGGTGCCGTTGAGGGTAGCCGCGCGCCGCTCGTCAATTATTCCGAAAATGACATAGAGCCCGCAGAGGCTGTTGGAAAGGGAGGCAATAATGCGTAAGTGTAATATAAATAATATTGAAGAATTATTTGCCGCCATTTCCGAAAAAGCATCCCTTTACGTTCCCGTAGATACCGCTAAAACGGGTGCGAAATTTCAGAAATGGGAAAGGGGCACGGAGCTTTCAAAGGCTCTTAATACCTCAAGCAGCGCCAAGGACTTCTTCTTTCCGCAGAGCGAGAGCCTTGTGGATTTCAAAATGGAAGGAAAAAATATTGAGATAATCGACGTTCGCAAGGAGAGTGAGGATTTCGTCCTTTTCGGAGTCCGCGCGTGCGACGTCAAGAGCTTTGACATTCTCGACCGCGTTTTCCTTGCCGATACCCCCGACAGCTATTACGCAAACCGCCGCGAGCATTGTACCGTCATTTCGCTCGCATGCACGAATCCTAACTACACCTGCTTTTGCTCGACCTTCGGCATAGACGCCGCAGAGCCCGGGGCGGATATTTCCGCTTGGATGGGTGTTGACGCTCTGTATTTGCAGGCAAATACAGAAAAGGGAAGCGATCTTCTCGCTCGCCTTGAGAGCGTTACCGAGGCGGCAGATGCCGCCGTCGTTGAGGGAACGAAGGCAGTTATCAGAGACAAGGTATCAAAGCTTCCGCTTTACGACCTTAAGGCTGATGCGTTCGGCGCGGATAAGACCAAAAAGTTCTTTGACGCTCCCGAATGGAAATCTCTTGCAGAGTCCTGCCTCGGATGCGGAACGTGTACTTTCGTTTGTCCCACCTGCCAGTGCTACGATATCAAGGATTTCGATACGGGTCACGGCATCAAGCGCTTCCGTTGCTGGGATTCTTGCATGTATTCCGACTTCACTAAAATGGCGCACGGCAACCCCAGACTCACGCAGGTCGAGCGCTTCCGTCAGCGCTTTATGCATAAGCTCGTGTATTTTCCGAGTAACCACGACGGAATGTTCAGCTGCGTAGGATGCGGCAGATGTATATCAAGCTGCCCCGTGTCAATGAACATCGTAAAGGTAATGAAAGAACTTGGAGGTAAGGAAGAATGAGCACAAGAGAAGAACTGCTTATCCCAAGCGTTGGCGTCGTTACTGACATAAGAATAGATACGCCCGACGTAAAGACCTTTCGCGTTGTAAACAAGGACGGCAAAAAGCATTTTGAGCATAAGCCCGGACAGTGCGCTATGATATCCATACCGGGCGTTGGCGAGGCTATGTTTTCTATCACTTCCTCGCCCACAAACACCGAATTTATGGAGTTTTCCATCAAAAAATGCGGTTGCCTTACCGATTGGCTTCATAAGATCGACGTCGGTCAGCAGATAACCATTCGCGGTCCTTACGGCAACGCGTTTCCCGTGGACACCGAGTTCGTCGGTAAGGATCTGCTCTTTATCGCGGGCGGTATAGGACTTGCTCCGTTGCGCTCCGTTATAAACTACACCCGCCACTACCGCGACAGATACGGTAAGATAGACATCGTATACGGCGCACGCTCCAAGGAGGATCTCGTTGATTACAAGGAGATCGTAGGCGAGTGGTGCGGCGACAGCGGCATCAGCGTACACCTTACCATAGACAACCCGCACGACGACTGGGACGGTCACGTCGGCTTCGTTCCCAATTACATCAAGGAGCTTAATTTCTCCACGGACAAGACCGTTATTCTTTGCGGTCCGCCCATTATGATAAAGTTTACGCTTGCGGGGCTTCTTGAACAGGGCTTTGACAAGACCAACGTCTACACCACGCTTGAGCTTCGCATGAAGTGCGGCATCGGCAAATGCGGCAGATGCAACGTCGGCGCGAAATACGTCTGCAAGGACGGTCCCGTTTTCCGCTTTGACCAGATCGACGAGCTGCCCGACGAGTATTGATAAAAGGAGAACTTCTTATGCAAGATACAGTAACAATATATCTATTTGGAAAGAAATACGACGTTCCGTCCGATCTTACCATTATGTGCGCTATGGAATACGCGGGCTATCAGCTTGTAAGAGGCTGCGGATGCCGTAACGGCTTTTGCGGCGCTTGCGCTACCATCTATCGCATCAAGGGCGACCGCGACCTCAAGGTCTGCCTTGCCTGCAAAACTCAGGTAAAGGACGGTATGTATATCGCAACTCTGCCTTTCTTCCCGCTTGTCAAGCAGGTATACGATATCGAAAAGGTAAAGCCCACCGAGCAGATAATGATGCAGCTCTACCCCGAAATATACGCCTGCATCGGATGCAACGCCTGCACCAAGTCATGCGCGCAGAAGCTTAACGTTATGCAGTACATAGCGTACGCACAGCGCGGCGAGTACGAAAAATGTGCAGAGGAGTCCTTTGACTGCGTAATGTGCGGCATTTGCTCGTCCCGTTGCCCCGCAGGTATCTCGCATCCGCAGGTCGCTATGCTTGCTCGCAGACTTAACGGAAAGTATCTCGCTCCGAAGTCGGCGCATCTTGAGGACAGAGTAAAAGAGATAAAGGACGGCACCTTTGCGGAGCTTCTTGAATCTCTTATGCAGAAGCCCATCGACGAGATGAAAGAGCTTTACAACAACCGCGAGATAGAAAAGTAAGGAGGTAGCGACGATGTATTCTGAAAAATTCACGGCATCTATTGCGGCTGTCGAGGCGGCGCGCGAGGCTAATATCGCATACGAGCCCGCCAGAATGAGCGCAAAGGAGAAGGAAGAACTTCTCGCCGCATACCATCCCGACTATAAAAAGAGCGAGTTCGTTGCGCTCAAGGTTGGCGCAAACAAGGGTGACGTAGTCCCCCACGAGCTTGCCGAAACGCTTCAGGCGAACAGCCGTATAAAGGCTGACGACGTAGACCTTGACTCCCCCGCGTACGACGTTGACGTTCTCGTTATCGGTGGCGGCGGAGCGGGAACGTCTGCCGCCATCGAGGCACACAGAGCGGGCGCTAACACTATGATAGTTACGAAGCTCCGTATGGGCGACGCAAACACAATGATGGCGGAGGGCGGTATTCAGGCGGCTGATAAGCCCAATGATTCCCCCGCAGTTCATTACCTTGATGCGTTTGGCGGCGGTCATTTTGCCGCAAAGCCCGCGCTTCTTTACAAGCTTGTAAACGATGCGCCCGAAGCTATCCTTTGGCTTAACGAGCTTGGTGTTGAGTTCGATAAGGCAGAGGACGGCACTATGATAACCACCCACGGCGGCGGAACTTCCAGAAAGCGTATGCACGCCGCAAAGGACTACACAGGTGCGGAGATAATGCGCACTCTGCGCGACGAGGTGCTTAACAGCGGTATCACCGTCGTTGACTTCACCTCTGCCGTCGAGCTTATTCTTGACGATGCGGGCAACGCCGCAGGCGCAGTTCTTATGAATATGGAAACGGGCGAGCTTATGGTAGCACGCGCAAAGACCGTTATTATCGCAACGGGCGGCGCGGGCAGAATGCACTATCAGGGCTTCCCGACCTCTAACCACTACGGCGCGACCGCAGACGGTCTTGTGCTTGGCTATCGCGTTGGAGCAAAGCTCCTTTACGCCGATACCTTGCAGTATCACCCCACGGGCGCGGCGTACCCCTCGCAGATATTCGGCGCACTCGTTACCGAAAAGGTGCGCTCCCTCGGTGCAAAGCTCGTCAATGCTGACGGTAAGGTGTTTATGCACCCGCTTGAAACGCGCGACGTTGCCGCCGCATCCATAATCCGCGAATGCTCCGACAGAAATAACGGCGTAGATACGGGTAGCGGCACGGCTGTATGGCTTGATACGCCTATGATAGAAAAGATAGGCGGAGAGGGAACTATCGAAAAGAGGATTCCCGCTATGATGCGTATGTTCGCCGAGTACGGCATCGACATTCGCAAGGAGCCCATCCTCGTTTACCCCACGCTTCATTATCAGAACGGCGGACTTGATATCAATGCCGACGGTATGACCACCGCGGTAAATAACCTCTACGTTGCAGGTGAGGCTGTCGGCGGTATCCACGGCAGAAACAGACTTATGGGCAACTCGCTTCTCGACATCATCGTTTTCGGCAGAAGCGCAGGTAAGAACGCGGCGGCAAAGAGCCGCGAGGTAAGCGTTGGCAAGCTCACGCTTGACCACATCGCCGCTTTTGCCAAGGAGTGCAAGGATGCCGGCATCGTTACCGATGCGGTCTCTCCCAAGCTCCTGCCCGATTACAGACGCAAATAAGGAGACTTTTAGACGATGAATCTTTTTGGTGTTATCTCCGTAAGCGGAGTTACCTTCCTTTTGTTTTGTGTAATGGCTATTGCCGCCGTAGGCTACGCTCTCGGCAGAATAACCATAAAGGGCGTCTCTCTCGGTACGGCGGGCGTGTTTATCGTTGCACTTTTGTTCGGATGCTTCTTCCACGATGAGCTTTCCGCACAGCTTGTGGCTTCGGGTGCAAACTATACGGGCAACGCGCTTAAAATAGTTGAGTCCTTGGGACTTATCCTGTTCGTTACCGCCGTCGGATTTATCGCAGGACCGAAATTCTTTGGAAATATGAAAAAGAATTTCAAATCCTACGTTCTTCTCGGACTTATCATCATAATCGCGGGCGGACTTGCCGCCGCGGGTTGTATATACGTCGGAAGAATGATAGGCGGCGTTGAAAACGACTATCTCACCGCTATGATCGTAGGTCTGCTTTCGGGCTCGCTTACGTCCACTCCCGCATTTTCCGCCGCAAAGGATACCGTGGCTACCAATCTTCAAAGCGTAGTTTCGGTAGGACACGGAATTGCTTACATCTTCGGCGTTATCGGAGTAGTTCTTTTCGTTCAGCTTATGCCTAAGCTCACCCGTGCCAATATGGACGAGGAAAGAAAAAAGCTTATTCAGGTCTCCGACGGAGAGGAGAAGAAGTATAACGGTAAGCTTATAGAAATGGACCCCTTCGGGTTTATGGTATTTGCTCTTGCCGCCGTTCTCGGCGTATTTGTCGGAGCTATTAAGATTCCGGGTACTACCTTCTCGCTTACTACCACGGGCGGTTGCCTTCTCGTTGCTCTCATCCTCGGACATTTCGGCAGGATCGGCAAGATCAGCCTTATGCCCAAGGAGACTACGCTTAAGGTATTCCGCGAGCTTGGACTTATGCTCTTCCTTATAGGCGCAGGTATCGACGGCGGCGCGGAGTTCGTTGCAAACTTCGACGTAATGTATTTCGTCTACGGCGTGGCGATGACCATCGTTCCGATGATAGTAGGCTATATTTTTGCAAGATACGTGCTGAAGCTCAGCTTGCTCAACAACCTTGGCTCTATTACGGGCGGTATGACGTCTACCCCCGCACTCGGTACGCTCATCAACGTAGCGGGAACGGAGGACGTAGCGTCTGCTTATGCGGCAACGTACCCCATCGCGCTCATTTCCGTGGTACTCGTATCGCAGTTCTTAATAATTCTGTTTTCATAAAAATGTGGAGCGGCTCAAACGAGCCGCTCCGAACTTTTTTATCCGTTTCGCTATATTTTTTCAAATTAGTATTGACAAACCGCGAAAAATATGTTACTATATTATCACTTTAGCAAGGTAAAATGCTAAAATACATTTTTAGGAGATTTACTTATGAAAAAAACACTTGCACTTATTCTTGCACTCGTAATGTGCGCTATCGGCTTTGCTTCCTGCGCTAAGAGCGGCGACGTTCTTACTTGCGGCGTTACCATCATTCCTAATCTTAATGAGCAGGATGCTGACGGTAACTGGATCGGCTTTGAATCCGAGTTTGCTATGGAGGTCGGTAAGATTCTCGGTATGGAAGTTAAGTTCCAGGTTATTGATTGGGCTCAGAAATACAACGAGCTTAATTCCGGTGCTATCGACTGCGTATGGAACGGCTTTACCGCTAACTCCAGCGACGACGGAGTTAAGAGAAGCGATCTCGTTGACTTCTCCTATGGCTATATGCTCAACCAGCAGTGCATCGTTGTAAAGGCTGCTGACGTTGCTAACTACACCAGCGCAGCTGCTCTCGCAGGCAAGAAGGCTTGCGTTGAGGGCGGAAGCGCAGGCGAGGCTTATGCTAAGACCGTTACCGATGCTGATAAGATCGTTAAGGCTACTGCACAGATAAATGCTTTCACCGAGCTTAAGTCGGGCGCAGTTGACTTCATCGTAGTTGATATCCTTCTTGCGCAGAACCTCTGCGGCAAGGGTGACTATGCAGATCTTGCAATCGTTGACGCTATCCAGCTTGAGTCCGAGATCTACGCTATCGGCTTCAAGAAGGGAAGCGAACTTACCGCTAAGGTAAACGCCGCTATCAAGGAGCTTGAGCAGAACGGCAAGCTTATGGAGATCGCGAAGAAGTACGGCTTCGAGAACGTTCTTAAGGTAAGCGAGACTATCGAATAATTAACGCTTAATTCGTTTAACAAAGGAATATAATAATGGGTTTTTGGGAAGTTACCTTAAGCTTGCTTAGGGGACTTGAGCAGACCTGCCTGATATTTGCGCTAACACTCGTGTTAGCGCTTCCTTTGGGTTTGGTCATTTCGTTTGGCTCAATGTCAAAGTTCAAGCCGCTGGCGTATATAACAAAAATATTCGTTTGGATCATACGCGGCGTGCCGCTTATGCTTCAGGTCATCATAGTTTTTTACGTGCCCGGCATTCTGCTTGGCGGTCCTATCTTTTCTCGTCTCGGCTCGGTAATTGCGGCGTTCGTTATCAACTACGCCTGCTATTTTTCCGAGATATATCGCGGCGGAATTGAGAGCATCTCGAAGGGACAGTATGAGGCGGGTCAGGTGCTTGGTATGACCAAAACGCAGATCTTCTTCAAGGTCGTGCTTATGCAGGTCGTCAAGCGCATCATTCCTCCGATGTCCAACGAGATAATCACGCTCGTTAAGGATACCGCGCTTGCAAGAGTTATTATGGTCGTCGAGATCATCAAGGCGGCGGAAAACTACGCCGCGTACGGTCTTATGTGGCCTCTGTTCTATACGGCTGTATTTTATCTCGTTTTCGTCGGCGCACTCTCGCTTCTTTTCGGCTACTTTGAAAAGAAGCTCGACTACTATAAGGTATAAGGAGGTCTGCTATGGCTTTGCTTGAAGTAAAGAATATCAAAAAAAGCTTTGGTAAGACCGAGGTGCTTAAGGGGATCAGCTTTGAGCTTGATCGCGGCGAGGTCCTCGCCATCATCGGCTCATCGGGAAGCGGCAAAACGACGCTCCTGAGATGCCTCAATTATCTTGAAGTTCCCGACAACGGCAAGATACTTGTAAGCGGAACGGCAGTATACGATTCGGATTCCGCAGAAAAGTATACCGATAAAATGATAAGAGAATTGAGACTTCATTTCGGTCTTGTTTTTCAGTCCTTCAACCTTTTTCCGCAGTATACGGTGCTTGAAAATATCACTCTCGCACCCAAGCTGAAGATAAAGGAAGCGATAAAAAACAAAACGCTTGACTCAAAAATGAAGGCGGCGGAGATAGAAAAGATAGAGAAAAAGGCGGCGGAGCTTCTTTCAATGGTAGGACTTTCGGAAAAGAAGGATTCGTACCCCTGTCAGCTTTCGGGTGGTCAGCAACAGCGCGTTGCTATCGCGCGTGCGCTTGCGCTCCAGCCCGACATACTCTGTTTTGACGAGCCGACCTCGGCGCTTGACCCCGAGCTTACGGGAGAGGTGCTTAAGGTCATAAAGGCGCTTGCCGTCGAGGATAGGACTATGATAGTCGTGACCCACGAAATGGAGTTTGCCAAGAACGTAGCCGACAAGGTCATATTTATGGCTGACGGCGTTATCGAGGAAATGGGAACTCCCGAGGAGGTATTCGACCACCCCACCTCGCCCAAGACCAAAGCATTTTTAAGCAAATCGCTTGAAACCATATAGGGGCTCTCTCATTTAGCGCAGAACAAAAATACAAAAATAAGTAAAGAAAAAAAGACCGTTTTTTTCGTCCAAAAGGATGAAGAAAGCGGTTTTTTTAAGGTAGAAATCCTCACGGATTTCGATTTTTATACGTATTTTTTAGCCGCGATTTTGCCATCACGCGTACCCTCGTACGCCGACGACGACAAAATCGCGACTTCTGCATCTAACTGAGACAGCCCCTATTCAATTCTATCGTTTTTCGCAAACAAAAATATTGCGCTGAAATAGCAAAGAACGTAGCAGAGCGCACCCGTCAGAATATCTCCCGCGTAACCGAATATGATGGAGAACACCTCGGCAGCGCCGCTTGGTGCGCCAAATGAAACGTCGTAAAGCATCCTCGATATCAAAAGAAACGCCGTATATACCGCCGCGCCGATAAGTGCGGGGAACTGAATGGGATTCTTAAGGGACAAAAAATTTATGAAGGGATACACCTCGGCACGCTCGTTGTATTCAATGCCCGAAATGCGGCGCTTGGCTTTTTTCAGCGACTCTGCGCGCTCGTAATGCTTTTTACACATTATCGTGGCTGCAACGTACACGACGGCGATAAGCGCTATATCAAGCAGCGCGTATATCAGCGTAACGAAAAGCTCGCGTGTAAAATTAACGACTCCCGAAAAGACGGCGGAAGCGAGAAAATTAAGTATCCACTTTAAGCACGCCACAACTCCCGCAAGGGCGAGAAAGGCGTTTTTGCATGGCTTGTTGCCGTGCCAGAAATACTCCGAAAACGCGACGAGCCCAAAGAGCAAAAACATAGATACCGCCTCAAGAAATTTTCTTGAATAGTAGCAAAGCGCGGGGATGGGCGAATCTTTATAGAGAATGTTCGTTACGGTAGACATTTCAAGCGGAGCGAAAACGAAAGCACAAAGAACGGCGCAAAGCGTTGCCGCAATAAGAATTATAAAAGCGCGTATCACGCTTTTATCGTATGAACGGGACATTATGCTTCCTCCGTGGAGATTATGGATTTGCCGTATCGTCGCAGTTTATCTTTAACTGCTCCGCGGTCGAAGGATTTGTTTCGGGATATTTTCTGTCGAGATGGTCGTAAGCAAGCCTCGTCGCAACTCTTCCGCGCGGTGTACGCGCAAGGAAGCCTATCTGGATAAGATACGGCTCGTAAACGTCCTCAAGCGTAACGGCTTCCTCGCCGACCGTGGCGGCAAGCGTGTCAAGTCCGACGGGACCGCCGTTGTAAAAATCAATAATAGCTTCAAGCATCCGTCTGTCGGTGTTGTCAAGACCAAGCTCGTCTATTTCAAGCTTACCGAGCGCGTAAGCCGCAACCTCGTCGTCGATGGTGTCGCGCCCCATGACCTGCGCGAAATCGCGCACGCGCTTAAGCAGACGGTTGGCTATACGCGGCGTTCCGCGAGAGCGCGAGGCTATTTCAAGCGCGCCGTCCTCGCTTATCGAAAGCCCAAGTATCCCCGCGCTTCTCGTAACTATGCTCGCAAGCTCGGCGGGAGTGTAAAGCTCAAGTCGTGATATTACGCCAAAGCGGTCGCGCAAAGGCGTGGAAAGCTGACCCGCGCGCGTGGTTGCTCCGATAAGCGTAAAGGGCGCAAGGTCGATTCTGATACTTCGCGCGGCAGGGCCCTTTCCGATGATGATATCAATTACGTGGTCCTCCATCGCGGGATAGAGTATCTCCTCAACGGAGCGTTGCATACGGTGTATTTCGTCTATAAAAAGCACGTCGCCCGCTTGAAGATTCGTAAGCAGGGCGGCAAGGTCGCCTTGCTTTTCGATAGCTGGGCCCGACGTTACGCGGAAGTTTACGCCCATTTCAGCGGCGATAATAGCCGCAAGCGTGGTCTTTCCAAGTCCGGGAGGGCCGTAAAGGAGCACGTGGTCAAGCGTGTCACCGCGCATTTTGGCGGCTTCGATGTAGACCTTCAGATTTTCCTTTACCTTTTCCTGACCGATATATTCCTCAAGCCTGTGAGGGCGCAAGGACGTGTCAAGCTCGTCGGCGGTAGCGTCGTAGCTTGCGCTCATTATGCGGTTTTCAAAATCAAAATCGTTGTTCATGTAAAACTCCAAGTTATCTCATTAGCTTTTTGAGAGCCTCGCGAATAATATCCTCAAGCTCTTCGGTTGGGTCGATGCCCTTTAGCGCGTCAAGCGCGGCGGAGCGGTTAAAGCCGAGCACCATAAGCGCGTCGATCGCCTCGGCGGAGTGGTTGCCCGAAGTAGCGGAGGGGGCGGGTACGATAGTTTCACCGCTGTCGGCGGATGCATCCGCGTGTAGCTTGTCCTTAAGCTCAAGTATGATCCTTGCCGCAGTTTTCGGTCCTATGCCGGGAGCTTTGGCGATAAGCTTTTTATCCTCGGAGCAAACGGCAAGGGCTATCTTTTCCGGCGACAGGAAGGAGAGCAGAGAAAGCGCCGCCTTCGGTCCTATTCCCGATACGGATATCAAAAGCTTGTAGATATTAAGCTCCTCAAGCGTTGCAAAGCCAAAAAGCTCGACGCCGTCCTCGCGCACGGAAAGGTAGGTGTAAAGCGTTACGCTTTTCTGCTTTTCGGGGGAGCGGGGGAGTGCGGCGTGGGTGTGACCGCTGACGGTCAGTTTATATCCAACGCCCGCCGCGTCTATTACGGCAAAATTTTGTTCGATGAGAACAAGCTCACCTCTTATAAAATAAAACATCAGCTTTCCTCTTTGTTTTCGTCGTTATCGTTTTTGTCGTTTTCGGGGGTTTCCTCGGCGGTTTCGGCGTTCTCGTCCAAGCTGTAAATGTCATAGCCGTCCCCGTCGTAGCTGTAAATACCCGCAGAGATCTTATCGTTCTTTTCGGCTATTACGGAAAGAGCTTTTCTTATCTTTTTGTCAAATAGTATCACAAGCGCAAATATTAGCACGGAGGCTATGGAAATGGTAAGCCCAAGTGTAAAGGCGGTAGGACGGTATTCCATAACTATCTCGTGCGCGCCCGCCTTGTCTATCTCGAAGCCAACGAGCGCGTCAAGCGTTTCCTTGATCTCTACCGCTTTTCCGTCAACCGTGACTTTCCAGCCCTTGTCGTAAGGAATCGTGGTAAGAATGAATTGGGAGTCCTTCTTCGTGGTTACGGTGGCGGGCAGGTAATCGTTTGCCCAATCCTCACCTATCTGCAATTGCGTTTCACCGATGCGCGTTATGGCGTCCTCAAACACGGGTGTGTCGAGCATATAGATAACGTCCTCGTTGTTCTTAACGTAAAGCACGTCGTTTTCAAGCTTGACGTTGACCTTTACTTCCTCGCCTGCGGAATAAAATCCGATAGACATTATCCTACAGTTTTCATTAGTTCCGTAGGATTTTCCGTTAGCGGTGATGGATATGCGTCTGTTATAATCGGAGGGCATATAGAAGAACGCCTCGCCCGAAAATTCGGCGGTAAAGTTATAGGTTATGGAAGCATTTTGCGATGCATCCTCGGGAGAATACTTGGAGTGTCCCGCGACAGACGACGGACCCAAGCAGTTCTGCTCGTCTATCGACGTTATCTCTACGGGCTTGAACGCGGTTATTTCTTCCTCGCCAAGCATAGCGGCAAGAAGCTCGTTGAGTCGCTTTATGGGCGAGGAGCTGGTTGCGGACGAGCCGGGGTTCATATCGTAATCAAGCAACGCATCGTCAACGCCGTAAGCGATCGAGAGCGCGTAGGGATTGAGATATGCCGAGTAGCTTGCGCCGTTGTACGTTATCGTGCGAAGCTCGGTGCTGTCATAGTAGGTCATAAGCGACGTATCACTCGTTGTTCCTATGATGTATTTCAGTCCGAGCAAGGAGTCAGAAACGGGGTTCCCACCCTGATACTGCGACCAATGCGAAACGGAGGAATAGCCCATTCTGTTGAGAAAATCAATGGTACTCTTGTTAAGCGTGGACGTGGAGTTGGTCAGTCCGCGTATGCGAAGCGCCATATTGTCACCCGTTTTGCGAAGAGACGTTTTTTCAAAGCGGTAGAATGACGGGTCGTTTTCAAGGATATCGTCCGTAAGCGGTCTGAACGCGCCTATATAATCGTTGTACGAGCTGTAAGAGGAGTAAATAACGTCGTCTCCAAGCTCAACGCAGCAAACAAGACCGTTGGCAAACACCTCAAGGCAAACGAGAACGCAGAGCGCTACCGAGACGTTGGCTCGCCGCTTTGCCCTCGTTGCGACGCATAGCACCGTACCTATGGCAATAATGGCAACGATTGACAGCCATACCGTTTCAAGCTCCTTGAGGTACTGACCCTCGACGATTCCCGAACTTTCGCGCTCAACGTAGGAGCTGAACTCAAATTTCTGAGCAATAGCAACGAAGGCAACGAGAGCCGCACCGATAGCGCCGATAAAGCGCGTCGACGCCTTTCGTATCTCGCCAAAGCCCTTGTAAGCCAGAACGAGCAAGAAGAAGCATAGCATAAAGCTGTATCGGTAATTCAGCCAGTTCGGCTTCTGGAAGCCGTGCCATATCATATCAAGCGTATTTACCGAAAAGCTCAACACGAAAACGGAAATAAGAATTACCGAGGCGATCTTTTCAGCCGCGCTGAATTTTTTTGACGAAAAGAACAGCGGTACGCAGAAAAGCGTCAGTACACCGCAATAGATGAACGGCATTCCCACGGGACGAACGGTATCGTACGCACCCGGGAGAAATTTCGTCATCATATCAAAGATGTCAAAGCGGAAGGTCAGCGCAAAATTCGGGTTAGAGAACGTGTTTTTGCCGAATTGAAGCGCGTAGTATGCGGAAAAAACGATAACGGCAGAAATACCAACGCCGAGAGCGGCGGCACCTGCTATGCGGAAAAAGGAACGTCGGAAATGCGATTTTTCGCCGCGCGGATTGTTTCGTCCGCCCTCGCAATGCGCGAAGTAATAGTAGAAAAAGTACAGAGCCGTGTATATGCAAGTCATATATCCGATATAGAAATTGGACATCAGCGACATAGCCAGCGAGACGACGAGGAGCTTGTACTTGTAATTTTTGATAAGCTGCTCGATGCCGAGCGTGAGCAAGGGAAGCCAGATAAGCGCGTCTATCCACATCGAGTTGTGCTGTTGTACTACGGCGTAGGCGCAAAGCGCGTAGAGGATGGAGAAGGTAACTACGGGTATCTTTTTGACCTTCGAGGATATCTTGTGCAGATAATAACCGAAGGAAAGTCCGCAAAGTCCCGTCTTGAGCAGGAATATGAAAAGAAGGGCTTCGAGTATCCTATCCTGCGGGAACAGACAAACTATATAAGACAGCGGGCTTGCAACGTAGTAGGCGTATATACCGCCGAATTCTCCGCCGAGCGAGCGGCAGAAGGAATAGAGAAACGATTCCTCGCCGTACACGGCGTTGCGCAGAGCCTCGTAAAAATAAACGTACTGACCGTTCAGGTCAAGCACAAGCACCGAGCCGTCGCCAAACGGATGGATCTCCATTGCAAGATATATGAGGTAATTGAGGATCACGGGTATCAAAAACGCATATATCAGATATGAAAATTCGTGCGGAAACAGACGCGCCTTTACGCGCCCCCAGCGAGTCGTATGAAGCTCATCCTTAAATCCGAGGTCATCCGCCTTGGTAGGGAATGCCGCCTCGTCTATTTCAAAGAGTTGTTCGTTTGTGGTTTCGTTTTCTTTCATAATTAAATCCTTATTTTTCATCGTCGTTATTATCGGAGATAACCTTTTTTATCGCGCAATCGAGCTTTTCGCGTCCAAGCGTCATATCTCGCCCACAGCCAATACAGGCTATGCGCACGTCACTTCCCGTGCGAAGCACCTTGAAGCGATTATCGCCGCACGGATGGCTCTTTTTAAGCACGAGCGTGTCTCCTACGTTAAATTTAACGATTTTCATTAACAAAAATTCCCCAAAAGTATAAATTTAATATATTATATCATAATTTATCAAAAGAGTAAACAAAAAAATTGTAAAATTTAAAAACATAGTAAATATTATTGGAAAATATTTGACTTTATAAATAATTAGTGATATAATGTATGTTGGTTTATTATTTGCGAAAGAGGACGTAATGAGGATTTTGGGAATAGACCCCGGACTTGCCACGATAGGCTGGGGTGTGATCGATACGACGGGCGCAAGGCATAAGGCGGTGGCGTACGGCGCGATAATAACGCCCGCGGGCACGCCGACGGAAAAAAGGCTTGCGCTGATATTTACGGAGCTTGAGGCTATTATTAAAAAGTATCAGCCCGAGGTAATGGCGGTCGAGGAGCTTTTCTTCAACACCAACATAACCACGGGTATAAGAGTCGCGGAGGCGAGAGGGGTGATACTCCTTTGCGCCGAAAGATGCGGCGTTGAGCTTGCCGAATACACGCCATTGCAGGTAAAGCAAGCGGTGGTCGGATACGGCAGAGCGGAAAAAAAGCAGGTGATAACAATGGTCACGATGCTCCTCGGACTCCCAAAGCCCCCCTCTCCCGACGATACGGCGGACGCGCTTGCCATTGCCGTGTGTCACGCTCATACGGGCGGTTCTCGAATAGCAAAATACTATAACGGACGGTTATAAAAATGTGGATAGCAGATAAATGGAATGATTACGAGCTTATAGATACCTCGGAGGGCGAAAAGCTTGAAAGGTGGGGAAAACACATCCTCATCCGCCCCGATCCGCAGGTAATATGGCATACCGATAAAAAACATCAGGGCTGGAAAAGAGCGGATGCCGTTTACAGCAGATCGTCCTCCGGCGGCGGCTCTTGGAGCGTAAACAAGCTCCCGAAGGAGTGGTATATTTCTTACCGCGACCTTAAATTCGTCATTCGTCCTATGGGCTTTAAGCATACGGGACTCTTTCCCGAACAGGCGGCGAATTGGGATTGGTTTTCAAGTCTCATAAAGGAGAGCGCAAGACCGATAAAGGTGCTCAACCTCTTTGCCTATACGGGCGGAGCGACCGTTGCCGCCGCGGCGGCGGGTGCATCCGTGTGCCACGTTGACGCGTCAAAGGGTATGGTTGCGCAGGCGAAGGAAAACGCCGCGCTGTCCGGACTTGCGGATGCCCCCATCAGATATATCGTTGACGACTGCAAAAAGTTCGTCGAGCGCGAGATCCGCCGCGGAAACAAATACGACGCGGTGATCATGGACCCGCCATCTTACGGCAGAGGTCCGTCGGGCGAGGTGTGGAAGATAGAGGATTCTATCGACTCCCTCGTTATGCTCACCGCACAGCTCCTTTCGGACAAGCCGCTCTTTTTCCTCATAAATTCGTACACCACGGGACTTTCCCCGCTTACTATGAAGTACATCATCGATTCGCGCATCACCTCGCTTCGCGGCGGAAGCTGTCAGGCGGGCGAGCTTGCTCTTCCCGCAAGCGCGTCGGGCGGACTTTTGCCCTGCGGCTCGTCGGCGCGCTGGTGCGCCGTAGGAGGTTCGGATAAATGAGCCACCTTATCGAGACTCGTGAGCTTTGCTTTTCCTACGATGACGAGGAAAGTGAGTCCACGGAAAATAAGCTTGAAGGTAAATACGCCCTTTGCGGCGTGAATATCGCTATAGACAAGGGTGAGTTCGTTGCCATAGTCGGACGTAACGGATCGGGTAAATCGACCTTTGCAAAGCTACTCAACCTCGTGCTTGAGGCAAGCTCCGGCGAGGTCTATATAGACGGCAAAAAGGTTTCTTCCGATATGAGTGACGAGGAGCTTCTCGACCTGCGCCGCAGGGTGGGTATGGTATTTCAGAACCCCGACAATCAGCTCGTCGCGACCATAGTTGAGGAGGACGTTGCCTTCGGACCAGAAAACCTCGGTATTCCTTCAAAGGAGATAAGAGCGAGAGTAGACGCCGCGCTTGAGCTCGTCGGAATGACCGAGTACGCCCGCCACGAGCCGCATAGGCTTTCGGGCGGACAAAAGCAGAGGGTCGCCATCGCAGGCATCATCGCAATGATGCCCGAATGTATGATATTTGACGAATCCACGGCTATGCTTGACCCATCGGGACGTGCCGAGGTCGTTGACGTTATGGAAAAGCTCGTCAGAGAAAAGGGTATCACCGTTATCAACATTACCCACCTTATGAGCGAGGCGGCACGCGCCGACCGCATTATCGTTATCAACGAGGGCAAGGTCATCGGCGAGGGAACGCCCAAGGAGATATTTACGAATACCGCTCTCGTGCGCGAGGCGGGGCTTGAGCTTCCGCAGTGCGCCGCACTGCTCGGCGAGCTTCGCGCTCGCGGCGTTGAACTTGACGGCGCGGGCATAACGCCCGACGAGTGCGCGGATATAATCATTAAAAAATTGCAAAACAGAGAAGAAGAATGAACAAAAAGATCGAGCTGATAGACGTATCTTACGTATACGGCGAAAGAACGCCCTTTGAGATAACAGCTCTTAAAAACGTAAATCTGAATATAGAAGCAGGCTCGGTCACGGGAATAATCGGACATACGGGATCGGGTAAATCAACGCTCGTCCGCCTGCTCAACGGACTTGAAAGACCCGCATCGGGCAAGGTGTTGCTTGACGGCGTTGATATCTGGGAAAAGCCCAAGGAGATAGGCAAGGTGCGCTATCGAGTCGGTCTCGTTATGCAATATCCCGAATATCAGCTTTTCGAGGAGACCGTTGCCGCGGATATCGCATACGGCCCGAAAAATATGGGGCTTGACGAGGAAGCCGTTGAGGAGCGTGTAAAAAAATACGCCGCGCTCGTCGGTCTCTCCGAGGAGGACCTTCAAAAATCTCCCTTCGAGCTTTCGGGCGGACAGAAAAGACGTGCCGCCATCGCGGGCATAATGGCTATGAAGCCCGACGTGCTCGTGCTTGACGAGCCCGCGGCAGGACTTGACCCCGTCGGAAGAAATCTCATCTTTGACGCTATCGAGGAATACCGTGCGGTAGAGGGCGCGACCGTCATCATCGTATCCCACAGCATGGAGGATATGGCTGTACGTTGCCATCGCGTCGTAGTGATGTCGGATGGTCAGGTCGTTGCCGACGGCACTCGCGACGAGGTGTTTTCCTGTGCGGATAAGCTCGTTTCGGTAGGTCTTGACGTTCCCGAAATAACGAAGCTTGCCGCGCTTCTTGCATCTCGCGGCTTTGATTTCGGTAAAACGGTATACACCGTCGAGGATGCCGCAGACGTTATCTGCCGCGCGCTTTCGGGAGGTGAGTGCAAATGAAGAACATCTCCCTCGGTCAGTATTACCCCACGGGCTCAGTCATTCACAACCTTGACGGCAGAGTAAAAATAATACTTGCAGTTATCCATATAGTTGCCTCGTTCCTTTGCAAAAGCCTTGCATCCTTTGCGTTTCTTTTTATAGGAACTTTCATT
Organism: Eubacteriales bacterium; assembly: GCA_045544735.1. GTDB lineage: Bacteria > Bacillota > Clostridia > Oscillospirales > CAG-272 > CAG-390. Next base: position 17,084 of record JAZPZM010000073.1, on the reverse strand, counting down.
CTCGTGCTTATGACGAAGATACCCTTTGGCGTAGTTCTGCGCTCGGTAAGGGCTATCGTGTATATTCTTATAATCACCTTTATTTTGAACGCATTCTTTACCGTCGGTACGGGAGAGCCGCTGTTCTCGGTGTGGATATTTACACTATACGTCGAGGGTATCTGGAACGCGGCGTTTATGGCTTTGCGTATACTTTCCCTTATTCTCGGAACGAGTATATTCATTTCCTATACTACCACGCCGATACAGCTTACCGATTCGATAGAATCGTTGCTTTCGCCGCTCAAAAAGCTAAAGCTTCCCGTTCACGATTTTGCAATGATGATGTCTATCGCACTCAGATTTATCCCCACCATCTCCGACGAGACGGATAGGATAATGACCGCGCAGAAGGCAAGGGGAGCGGATTTCACCACAGGCTCACTCGTTAAACGTGCCAAGGCGCTCATTCCCGTCCTTATTCCGCTTTTCGTTTCCGCATTCAGACGCGCGGACGAGCTTGCCACGGCTATGGAATGCCGTTGCTATCACGGCGGAGAGGGAAGAACGAAAATGACCGTTCCGCATCTTTGCGCAAGGGACGTGGTTGCGGTTTTCCTTATGCTCGGCTTCGGCGCGGCACTCGTTTTGCTCAATAGCGTGGATTTCATTTATAAAATGATATGAAAATATTTTTGAAGTTAAAATACGACGGAAGCGCGTACGGCGGATATCAGGTGCAGAAAAACTGTCCGACTATCCAAAAAATGCTCAACGAGGCGACCGCATCTCTTTTCGGCTTTGAATGTGATATCACGGGGTGCAGCCGTACCGATTCGGGCGTTCACGCCGAGTGCTTTTGCGCCACCGTAGCAAAAAAAGGTGAAGCGGGGCTGACTACATCTATCCCCGTGGAAAAAATCCCCCAAGCCCTTAACGTCAGACTTCCCGACGATATCGCCGTGTTTTCTGCCGAATGGGTTGAGGACTCGTTCCACGCAAGGTACGGCGTTAAGGAAAAAACGTACGTTTATAAAATACACAACGCCCCCGCGCGCGACCCATTTCTGCGCAACAGAGCGTGGCACGTACCAAAGAGATTTTCCGACGATGCGGTAGCATCGGCTGACGCGGCGGCAAAGCTTTTTTGCGGCAAGCGCGATTTTTCATCCTTTATGGCGGCAGGCTCAAAGGTTACGGACGCCGTCCGCGAGGTAAAGGGTGCATCCGTCAAAAGAGAGGGCGATATTATCACCTTTACGGTCACAGCCGACGGATTTTTATACAATATGGTGCGCATTATGTGCGGCACGCTCGTCGAGGTCATGGAGGGCGCACTTGCACCGCAGGATATCCCCGCCGTAATTGCGGCGGCTGACCGCCGCGCCGCAGGGCGCACAGCACCCGCACACGGGCTGTATCTTTACGACGTTAAATACTGATTTAAGGAGTTTTTATGGCAATCATCGGTTGGAAAAAGAAAAAGACCGTCTCCGAGGCAGAACAGAAGGAAGCCATACGCAACATATTTGGCGAGGAGGGGGAATATAATAAATTTTACGATACCGTTTCCGCCGCTTATCGCGTTGCGGAGTTTGCAATACTTGCGGTATTCCTTTTCTTCGTGATATATTCGGCGATTGCTAACGCGGGAAACGTAACGTATGAAAAGTTTGATTATATAATCCGAAATTTTGCGGTTTCCCTTGATGAAAATTCCGACTATACCTCGTCGATATTTTATAGTCCCGACGATAATTCATCATTTTCGCTTTTTGGAGGCGGAATAGCCGTCTGCACGGGTTCGGAGGTGGAGATATTCTCCGCCACGGGGCGAAAGACCTGCTCCGAGCGACACGGATACGTCTCACCCGTCCTTGCCGCATCCGATAAATACGTTATCGTATACGAGGAAAACGGCGTGGAATATTCCGTATACAATACCTTTTCAAAGGTCTATTCGGAAACGCTTAAGCATCCTATAAAGTCCATAACCGTTTCCGACGACGGCTACTACGCAATTATCACCAGAACCGACGAATACATCGGCGCTGTTGCGCTGTACGATTCGTCCTTCAATATGGTCAACAGATATCTTAAAAACTCCCACGTCGTATCCGCCGATATTTCGGGAGACGGTAGGGTTGCCATCGCCACTCTCGGCGTGGATTCTGCGGGCGGCTTCGTTACCGAGATAACCGTCTCGAATATCGGGGAGTCGTCTGCCGCCGCCACACAGCGACATAGCGGCGCACTTCCGCTCTCTTGCAGATTTACGTCGGACGGTTTGATGCTCGTTTGCGAGGACAGAGTGTTGTTTCTTGACCAAAACGCCGCAAAAACGGGCGAATATCTTTACCCTTCGGGCGAGCTTGTGAAGCTTGAGCTGTCGGGTAGCGCCGTTCTTGCCGTTGTCAAGGGCGACGCGATGAAAAAGGAAAATACGGCGTACGTCATCAATTCTTCGGGAAAGGTGGCGGAGTCAAAAACGGAGGGAACGGTAATATCCGCCGCTCTTTACGAAAGCTACGGCTACGTTCTCACCGAACGGGGAATATATACTTTAAGCAACGATGCGTCAGGCTTTAACGACGTAGAGACGGCTTTGCCAAGTGACGAGATCATTGCCTACGCCCCGAACAAGCTTTATTACCTCGGCGTATCAAGCGCCAAGGTTATCGAAACGGAATAAATGGAGGTACGTTATGCATTGGATTTTTGATATTTTTTTAGTACTCATTTTTGCGCTCATTCTCGTTATCGACACGAAGCGCGGATTCGTTAAGGCGGTATGGGGCTTTGCGAGAGCCGCCGCGTCGCTCGTCCTTTCTTTGATGTTCGGCGGTGCGCTCGGTATGCTTTTTTACAAAATATTTATGCTCGATGCCGTTACGAACACCGTTTACTCAACGCTTGAGCCAATCATAGGGCTTACCAACGGCTCTTATAATATCTCCGCCGTTTTTGAAGGGCACGAGGGCTTCAGCGAGCTTTTGGCACGCTTTGGCGTAAGCGCGGAGAGCCTTGAGGCAACGTTTGGCGGCTTTACCAACGCTACGCAGGACACGGTGCGCGAAATGGCAAGGACAATCGCCGCTCCTATCGCGGACACGCTTTCCACGGTGCTTGGATTTGTCGTTATCTTCGTCGTTGCTATGATCGCGCTCTTTATCGTCGGAAAAGTCGTAGACTTGCTTGCCAAGCTTCCCGTTATCAAGACGCTCAACTCGTTTCTCGGCGCGGTATTCGGCGCGGCAAGCGGATTTATCTACGTTTGGATCATCTGCCTTGTATTCAGTATGATCATCGAGTATCGCGTAGCAGGTCAGACCACCGACAGCCTTGTTTTGATGGTAAAAGACTCTTATATATTTAATTTCTTTTGCAAGTTTTCGCCGTTTGATTTCATTCATATAGGCTTATAATTATATGCTCCCACGCGGGAAAGGAAAGTGTTTTAATGATAAAATGTTCGAGATGCAAGAAACGTCTTGCAATGATTTTTGTAACTAAAATGGAGGGTGGAGAAAAAAAGACCGAGGGGCTTTGTATGCACTGTGCCCGCGAGCTTGGACTCCCCATCGAGGATATGGTGGGCGACCACCTCAAAAAAATGGGACTCACTCCCGAGCAGATGGAGGAGCTTGAGGACAACGTGACCGAGTATTCGGATAATATCGACGCTCTCGTTTCCGACGACGAGGCTCCCGTCCTCGGTGACGACGGCGGAGCTACGTCGATAGATATGCAAAAGCTGTTTGCGTCCGCCTTCGGTGACCTTGCGCAAAACAAGGAGTCGGAGGATAAAAAGGAAAAAAACAAGGAAAAGAAAAACGCCAAAAAGGAAAAGGACGGTAAGACGGGAAGGGAATTTCTTGATAAATACTGCAAGAACCTTACCGAGCTCGCCCGTCGCGGCGGACTTGACCGTATAGTCGGAAGAAAGAACGAGCTTGCCCGCGTCATCCAGATACTTTGCCGTAGGCAAAAGAACAACCCCTGCCTCATAGGTGAGCCCGGTGTCGGTAAGACCGCGGTTGCGGAGGCACTTGCGCAGAAGATAGCGGCAGGCGACGTTCCGTACAGACTCAAGGGTATGGAGCTTTATCTCGTCGACCTTACCGCCATCGTTGCGGGAACGCAGTTCAGAGGTCAGTTTGAGCAGAAGATGCTCACCCTTATAAAAGAGGTCAAGGCGGCAGGAAATATCATTCTCGTTATCGACGAGGTGCATAACATCGTCGGTGCGGGCGATGCCGAGGGAAGCATCAACGCGGCTAATATATTAAAGCCCGCCCTCTCGCGCGGCGAGATCCGCGTTGTCGGCGCGACCACGCTCAAGGAATACCGTAAATATATCGAAAAGGATTCGGCGCTTGAACGCCGCTTCCAGCCCGTTACGATAAACGAGCCGTCAGTTGATGAGGCGGTGGAGATGCTTCGCGGCATCAAGCACTATTACGAGGAATACCACCGCATCAGCATTCCCGACGACTTGATTCGCCGCGCCGTAACGCTTTCGGAGCGTTATATAACCGATAGATATCTTCCCGATAAGGCTATCGACCTGCTTGACGAGGCGGCGTCCCAGCTTTCGTTGTCAAGCGCCGTTATCAACGAATCCTACGAGATACGTGCCGAGCTTCTCAAGCTGAAAAATCAGCGCGAGGAGGCAGAGGCAGAGGTCGATAATAACGAAAATAAGAAATACGAGATAATCGCGACGCTTCGCTCAAAGGAGCTTTCCTTGTCCGACAGACTTGCTCTGCTCGAATCCGACAGCAACAAGGTCGTTATGACGCTTGAAAATCTCGCGAGTGTTATCGAGATATGGACGGGCATTCCCGCAACGTCTATCAAGGAAAACGAGTTTGAGCGCATTACCCGCCTTGACGAAAGGCTTAAGGCGCGCATCGTCGGTCAGGACGAGGCGGTGGATGCGGTCAGCCGCGCCATCAAGCGCAGCCGCGCGGGAATTTCGTATAAGAGAAAACCCGTTTCCTTCATTTTCGCAGGACCTACGGGTGTTGGTAAGACCGAGCTTGTAAAGGTGCTTGCCGCCGACCTTTTCAGCACTCCCGAAACGCTTATCCGTTTTGATATGTCGGAGTTTATGGAAAAGCATACGGTATCAAGGCTCATCGGCTCGCCTCCGGGATACGTCGGCTACGACGAGGCAGGTCAGCTTACTGAAAAGATCAGGCGCAGACCTTATTCCGTCGTGCTGTTCGACGAGATAGAAAAAGCTCACCCCGACGTTCTTAATATTCTTCTCCAGATACTTGACGACGGCAGAATAACCGACGCGCAGGGAAGAACGGTAAACTTTGAAAATACCGTTATCGTTATGACTACCAACGCAGGCTCTACCGGCTCTGCCGCCGCGCTTGGCTTCACCGCATCGGCAAAGGAAGCGGAGAAGAACAAGACCGAAAAGGCGCTTCTCGGCTTTTTGCGCCCCGAATTTGTAAACCGCGTTGACGAGGTAATAACGTTCAACGCCCTCTCGCGTGAGAACTTTACGGATATCGCCGCTATTATGCTCTCCGACCTTGCGAGCGTGCTTCGCGATAAGGGCATTGATATGACCTTTACCCGTCCCGCCGCCGAGATGGTTGCAGAAAGCTCGTATTCCGTCAAGTACGGTGCAAGGAATATGCGCCGCTTTATCAGCCGCGAGATCGAGGATAAGATAGCAAACGAGATAGTTTCGGGCTACGGAAAGCAGATATCTGCGGTAAAGATATCCGTTTCCGATGGAAATATAAAGGTAGAATGTAACTAAAAATAAGGAATTAAAATGGAGTATTGGCAGCGTTTTACCGCCGAGGAGGCGGCACGAAAACTGAATACCGATATTTCGCTTGGACGGACCACGGACAAAAAGCCGTCGTCGCGAAGGAATGCCGAATCGGCATTCCTTTTGCCTCGCGCGGACGCTCGTGAATGCCTTCGTTCCGTTATGACCGATGCCGCGGTGATGATATTTATCGTCACCGCCGCGGTATCTATGCTTGTTGGAATGCTTGGCGAGGCTTTGGTCGCACTCGCCTTGCTTTTCGCGGCTTGCTTTGTGTCGGGGCGTATGAATTTTGCCTCGCGCCGTCACGCTCTGCGAATGGCGGAGAATTTATTGCCCACGGTAAAGCTTCTTTCCGAGGGGAACGTCAAGGATGCGGATTGCCGCGAGCTTTCGGTAGGAGACGTCATTATTCTTTTGAAGGGTGACGTAGTTCCTGCGGATTGCCGCTTGATCTATTCGTCGCGTCTCAAGGTTGCCGAATATTTCACGGACGTTGTTACCGCCAAGCGCCGCGCACGCGCCGTGGAAAAAGACGCAAATGCGCTTTACGGCGAGGGTGACGAGCGCGAAAGCTACGATAATATGATATACGCAGGCTCAACCGTCATATCGGGCAAATGTAAGGCTCTTGTTGTCGCAACGGGTAAGGATACGCGCGTTGCCATGGTCGACTCGGGCATTGTGCTTGCATCGGGCGAGAATATGACGCCGAGCGCCGTTGCTTTTTCAAAAAGCGGACGAGCTTTTGCGACCGCAATGCTTATAGCTGTGTTGCCCATCACCATTATAGGAACGGTTTGTCAGCCGTCGGGCGGACTTAGTATAGTCGGCGTGTTTTTTATCGCCGTCGCTCTTGCGCTGACGTCCTTTGGTGAGCTTTCCTCGTCTGCCGCGGAATATATAGTGACCAAGCGCCTCTCGACGCTTGACGGCAATGCTCACGTCAATCTGTCGTCGCGCGCCGATGCGTTTGCCCAAGCCGATACGCTTATAATGCTTTGCGAGTCCGCCGTAATAGATACCGAAAGGCACGTGCGCCGCGTTTTTTGGAACGGAGCGGAGAAAAAAGGCTCGCTTACGTCAGGCGAGATGAAGCCCATTGCCGAGAAGCTGGACAAGCTGCTCGCGGCGGCGGAGCTTCTTGGCGCGACCAATCCCATAGCGGATTGTGAAGCGCTTTTTGATTACGTAAAAAGTATGGGGATAAGCCGTAGGTGGAATCTCAGCGAGGGCAAAACGGCTACCCCAAGAATAGATTTTCCCACACAGGGGGCACTTTCCGCCGTGGTGGTCGATGAAAAGACCGTCCCCGCGGGCAAGGAGATAGTTTCCTGCGCACCCAATGCGGCAACGATACGAAATTGCCGCCGATATCGTACAGCGAGCGGTGAGATCAAGCCTATGGATCAGCCGCTTGCGCTAAAAACGGTAGCCGCGTTCAACGACTATCGCGCCGCAGGGCTTTCGCCTTACGTTATAACCTCCGCGGCATCCGTGTCCGACGGAATGGTGCTTGAGGCGGTTATTGCCGTCGGCGTTTGTGCGCCGAAACATAACAAGGACGTTGCCGCAGAGATGAGAAGTCTTGGCGTGCGCCCGATATTTATACTTCCCGAGGAGAATGCCGAGAGTATATATGCGGCAAATTATTGCGGAATAGCAACCGCCTCAGCTTCAAACGGCGGTATTGCCGTGGCAAGCCGATTCCCCGAAGGCGTGGATTTTTCACAGCTCCTTGATGAGCATTCCGTGTTCGTCGGATTTGGTAAAAACGGAACTGCGCTGATATCGCGCGCTCTTGCCGAAAAGGGAGCAAGGGCGATATCCGTGGTGCTTGATTCTCTTGATCTGCGCGACACCGCGCCGTTTGGAGTGGCGATTACCGTGGACGGCGTATCACCCGATTCGGCGCGTCTTTCTGCCGCCGCTACGGTAAGTGCCGCCAGCAGAACTGACAAAAAGAGCGGCTTTGGGGCGTTTTCGTCCATAGCTTGTGCCGCAAGAAGCGCTCGTGCGCGACTTCGAGCTTGCGGAGAGTATTTTGTTACCTCGGCGGCGTTCAGGGCGGCTTTTACGCTGCTCCCCATCGTTGCGGGAATGCCCGCGGCAGTTCCGCGCGTTCCGCTGATACTTTTCACGGGGCTTTTGGGCGATCTCGCGTCTGCTTTCGTGCTCGCCAAGGCAGCAAACGCCCGCACGTCCGCTTCGTTTGCGGCGGCGGATAGTGAAAAAGCAAATAAAGCGTCGCGCTTGCTTTGCGCCGCAAGCGGAATCGTTTTGGGTGCTGTGGCTGCCGGCATTGGTATGATACTTGCGGCAAACGGCTTGCTCGTTGCCGCATCCTACGCTTCGTACGCCTTGCCAATCGTGTGCTTCGTTCAGCTTGCCGCTCTTGGAGTAGCGCTCTATAAATCACACGCCGAGCTTATCGGCGTTCACTTCATCGCACACTTGTCGCTCAACGTGCTTCTGTGCGCGATCCCTTTCGCATTACCGTATTTTAATATACCCGATAGCGTTTTAACTCCCGTCTCTACGGTCTTTGGCTCTATTGCGGCGCATAAGCTCGTTATGCTCTGCGCTCCCGTAGGCGCGTTGTTCGCAGCGGCAACTTTGCTTTTTGCAAAAAAGCTCGCACTCGGAGCAATGAATTCGGGATTTATTAAGGATTAAGCCTATTTTTTGCCCGTTCTCCATATAATTTTTTGGAGGTGATAGGGTGAAAAGAATAAATACGGCGTGTCTCAGGGAGAAGGACGTGATAAACCTTTGCGACGGCGCGCGACTCGGCAACGTAAGCGACGTGGAATTTGACGCTTGCGACGGCAGGATATGCGCCTTGCTCGTCGGAAGGGATTGCGGTCTTTTCAGCTTCGGCAAGGATTCTACGTACGTCATTCCGTGGTGCAGGATAGAATGTATCGGAGAGGATGCGGTGCTTGTCAGAATTCCCGAAGGCGAGCTGTGCGCGTTTTCAGAGGGCAAAAATCGCCCAAAGGATAAGGATGGTTTGTTCAAAATGTAAATTTTTTGTGAACTGTGAAAAATCATCTTGCAATATTGTAAATATTGTGGTATAATCCCAATGTTTGCGTCGGACTTAATGGTGGACGGCGCGATAAAAAACACACACGGTGACCGTGGGGGTCACGGTGCCTGCCACGCGGCAGGTCGGTCCCTTTTTCACCGTGGTGGAAAAACCAAAAAGGAGGACATTAAAATGTCAGTTATCACCATCAAGCAGCTGCTTGAAGCAGGCGTCCATTTCGGACATCACACCAGAAGATGGAACCCCAAGATGCAGGAGTACATCTACACCGAGAGAAACGGTATCTACATCATCGACCTTCAGAAGACCGTTAAGAAGTTTGAGGAAGCTTATATGTTCGTTCGCGACATCGCCGCTTCCGGCAAGAACGTTCTTTTCGTAGGTACCAAGAAGCAGGCTGCCGACGCCATCAAGGAAGAGGCAGAGAGATGCGGTATGTACTACGTTAACGTACGTTGGCCCGGCGGTATGATGACCAACTTCAAGACCATCAAGAAGTCCATCAACCGTCTTAACAGCCTCGCTAAGATGAGCGAGGACGGCACCTTCGATATGCTCCCCAAGAAGGAAGCAGCAGCTCGTCAGAAGGAAATGCTCGACCTTGAGAAGAACTACGGCGGTATCAAGACCATGACCGATCTTCCCGCAGCAGTTTTCATCGTTGACCCCAAGAAGGAAGCTAACGCCGTTAAGGAAGCTAAGAAGCTCGGCATCCCCGTTGTTGCTATCGTTGATACCAACTGCGATCCCGACGATGCAGATTACATCATCCCCGGTAACGACGACGCTATCCGCGCAATCAAGCTCATCTCCCACGTTCTCGCTGACGCTGTTATCGAGGGCAAGCAGGGCGAGGAGACCGCTCCCGAGGCTGACGAGGCAGTTGAGGCTGCTGACGCAGAGTAATTAAAATAAATTCACAGGAGAAATAAAATGGCTAATATTACTGCAAAAGACGTTGCCTCCCTCCGCGCAAAGACCGGTATCGGTATGATGGAGTGCAAGAAGGCACTTGTTGAAGCTGACGGCGATATGGATAAGGCTCTCAAGATCCTCCGCGAAAGAGGACTTGCAGTTGCCGCTAAGAAGGAAAGCAGAATTGCCGCAGACGGCGTTGTTGCTATCCTCAAGAATGGCAATACCACCGCTATGATCGAGGTTAACTCCGAGACCGACTTCGTTGCAAAGAACGAGACCTTCCGTGCATTCGTTAACACTCTTCTTGAGGTTATCGTTGCATCCAAGCCCGCAAACATTGACGAACTTCTCGCTGCTGATTGCGGCGGCATTACCGTTGACGCAAAGCTCAAGGAAATGATCTTCGCCATCGGTGAGAAGATCAGCATCCGCCGCTTCGTTATCAAAGAGGGTATCACCAGCACCTACGTACACGGAAACGGTGTAGCAGGCGTTATCGTTCGCTTCGAGACCGATGCTGATACCACCTCTGACGCTTTCGCAAAGCTTTCCAAGAACATCGCTCTTCAGATCGCAGCAGGAAGCCCTCCCACCTACGTAAGCCGCGAGGACGTTCCCGCAGCTGTTCTTGAGGAGGAGAAGAACATTCAGGTTGCCGCTCTTAAGAACGATCCCAAGAACGCAGGCAAGCCTGACAACATTCTTGAGAAGATAGTTCTCGGAAGAATGGGCAAGTTCTACGAGGCAGCATGTCTGCTTGACCAGTCCTACATTCTTGACGACGATCTTACCGTTGGTAAGTACATTGCCGCAGCATCCAAGGAGATGGGCGCATCCGTCAAGGTCGTTGACTTCGTTCTCTACGAAAAGGGCGAGGGCATCGAAAAGAGAGAGGACAATTTCGCAGAAGAGATTGCAAAGCTCACCAACAAGTAATAAAAAACACGCCGTCAAAGCTAAAAAATCGCTTTGGCGGCGATTTTTTATACAAAAATCGGCAAAAATTTAAAATTAGTGTTTACAAATCACTTAAAATATTATAAAATATATAGAGTAATATATACTTGAAAGGATAGAGTGATGATTAAGAGTAAATATAAAAGAATTTTACTTAAGCTGTCGGGCGAGGCGATCTCGGGTAAGGACGGTATAATCGATTTTGATTTTCTCGATCGTATTGCAAAGACGCTTATTGAGGCGGCAAACTCAGGCGTAGAGGTTGGCGTTATCTTCGGTGCGGGTAATATCTGGCGCGGCAGAAGCGGCGGCGATATGGACAGAGTGACCGCTGACAGAATGGGGATGCTTGCCACCGTTATAAATTCCCTTGCCGCAAAGGATGCTATCATTCGCGCCGGCGGTAAGGCTACCGTGCTCACGTCTACTATGATGGAGCCGTACGCTGAGTATTACACCACCGACAGAGCCGTTGAAGCACTTACTGAGGGCAAGATAGTTATTTTTGCAGGCGGAACGGGAAGCCCCTATTTCTCCACGGATACTGCGGGCATCCTTCGCGCCATCGAGATAAAGGCGGACGTTTTCCTGCTTGCGAAGAATATTGACGGCATATATGATAGCGACCCGAGACTTGGAGCGGCAAACTTCCTTGAAACCGTTTCCTACGGCGAAATGATGAGTATGAATCTCAAGGGCATCGACCTTACCGCGTCCGCTATGGGCTCGGAATTCGGTCCTGATGCTTTTGCATTCAAGCTTGAGGATACCGACGATATCCTGCGTGCTATCAGCGGCGAGAGCCGCGGCACGGCAATCACAAAGTAAAATAAAAATTAAAATACATAATTTACGGAGGATACATTTATGAAACTCGACGTTAAATCTTACGAAGAAAAAATGCAAAAAACTCTCTCTGCTTATGAGGCAAACCTTGCCAACATCCGCGCAGGTCAGGCAAACCCCACGCTTATAAACAAGATCAATTTTGAGTATTACGGCGCTCCCACGCCCGTAAACACCATGGCTGACGTTAAGGCTACCGATGCCAAGACCGTTACCATTACCCCCTTCGATCCCTCTACTCTTAAGGCTATCGAAAAGGCTATCCTTGCTTCCGATATCGGAATTACTCCCGCTAACGACGGTAAGGTTATCCGCCTTGTTTTCCCCCAGCCTACCGAGGAGCGCCGTAAGGAGATCGTAAAGCAGATCCAGAAGAGCGGCGAGGAAGCAAAGGTTGCCGTCAGAAATATCCGCCGCGATGCTAACGAGCAGTGCAAGAAGATGAAGAAGGACGGCGAGATGACCGAGGATGAGCAGAAGGCATCTGAAAAGTCCGTTCAGGATATGACTGATAAGTATATCAAGCTCGTTGACGAGGCTACCGATAAGAAGGCCAAGGCTATAATGAGCATCTGACCGCTATTAATATTTTTTGATCGGGGCAGGGCGTATACCTGCCCCGATACACAATATTTTTCGGGAGTGCTTTTTTATGAACACTAAAAATGCAAAGACCGTAGACGAAAGGCTAAAGCACATAGCTTTTATTATGGACGGTAACGGCAGATGGGCAAAAAAACGCGGCTTGCCGCGAAGTGTCGGTCACAAATACGGCGCAAAAGCGTTTCGTAACGTGGTTGAGTATTGCGGTAAGATCGGCATAAAGCACGTCACCGTGTACGCCTTCTCAACTGAAAATTGGGGCAGACCGCAGGCCGAGATAGAGTCAATAATCGACCTTCTTGATAAGTATATAGACGAGTGTGCGCAGAATATGGAAAAATACGACGTCCGCTTGCGCTTCGTCGGTGATATGACGCCGTTTGACGATAAGCTAAAGGCAAAGATCAAGAACGTCGAGGAAATGACCAAGGATAAAAGTCTGCGCCTTGACGTTGCGCTGAACTACGGCGGCAGAGCGGAGATAGTAAACGCTTGCAACCGCTTGATAGCGGAGGGTAAATCAAATATAAGCGAGGATGATATCGCACGCGCTCTGCATACGGCGGGCGCGCCTGACCCTGATCTCATCGTGAGAACTGCCGGAGAAATGCGCCTGTCTAATTTTTTGATGTGGCAATCCGCATATTCGGAGTTTTATTTTACGGATACGCTCTGGCCCGATATGTCGCCCCGTGACGTTGACCTCGCGGTCGAGGAATTTTACAAAAGAAAAAGACGCTTTGGAAAGGTCCTTTAAAAAATGAAAACGAGAATTATAACGGGTGCAGTCCTTACGGCTGTGCTTATTCCTACGCTCATCTTTTCGCATACACCCCTTTTCGTAATAATGCTCGCGCTTTTCGCCTTTATGGGCGAGTATGAGATGCTTCACTGTCTCGGACTTGAAAAAAACATAGCAATATCACTTCCCGCATATATTCTTGCCGTAGGACTTCCCGTTGGTGCGAGATATATCACGAACGGAATGTTTATGCAATACGCATTCGTCGCAATAGCAATTTGCTTCCTTTGGATGCTTGCCGCATACACATTCTCGAAGGGCAAGGTAACGCTTGAGCAGGCGGGCGGCGCGGCAACGGGATGCGTTTACGTTGCAGTAGCGTTTACCGCTATCATTCTTTTGAGGGATATCGCCGATACGGGTAAGTACGTTTATATGTTCATCTTCATCGGCGCGTGGATAACTGACATTTTCGCGTATTTTACGGGAATGCTTTTCGGAAAGCATAAACTCATTCCCGAAATCAGCCCCAAGAAGACCATCGAGGGCTCTGTCGGCGGCACTCTCTTTTGCGCGGTCGCATTCGTCGTTTACGGCGTGATACTTGACCTCATCGGCGCGAGTGTCAGCCTTAACTACGTCGCTCTAATCGTAGGCGGACTTCTTGCCGCTATCGTATCGCAGATAGGCGACCTTATGTTTTCCGCTATCAAGCGCAGCCGCGGAATCAAGGACTACGGAAAGATATTTCCGGGTCACGGAGGCGTGCTTGACAGATTTGATTCCGCACTTGCGGTTGCGGTAATACTGCTTGCTATAGAATCTTGCGTGGACCTGCTTTGATAAAATGAAAAACAAAAGATCTGTAATGATACTCGGCTCTACGGGTTCGGTAGGGCTTCAAGCCATTGACGTTGCGCGTGCGCAGGGCTACCGCGTCAGCGCGGTATGTGCAAACACCAACGCCGCCGCGGTTGAAGCGCAGGTGCGTGAGTTTGGCGCTCTCGCCGCCGCTATGTCGGACGCTCGCGCCGCCGAGGAGCTTAAAGTAAGGCTTGCGGACACTAATGCGAGGGTGTATTCGGGTATTGACGGCATATGCGCAATGATATCCGAGGTCGAGGCAGATACCGCAGTAAACTCCATACTCGGTATGTCGGGGCTTATGCCCACGCTTGCTACGCTTGACGCGGGCAAGAACCTTGCTCTTGCGAACAAGGAGTCTCTCGTTATCGCGGGCAAGATAGTTATGACGCGCGCCAAGGAAAAGGGGCTTGCGATCTCTCCCGTCGACAGCGAGCATTGTGCTATCGCACAATGCCTCAGAAGCGGAAGCAAAAACGAGATAAAAAGACTCATTCTTACCGCGTCGGGTGGACCGTTCTTCGGTAAAAAGCGCGAGGAGCTTGCCGCCATAACTGTGGAGCAGGCGCTTGCTCACCCGACGTGGAAAATGGGAGCAAAGATAACTATCGACAGCGCAACGCTTATGAATAAGGGCTTTGAGCTTATCGAGGCGGCGCATCTCTTTGACGTTCCCGCAGAAAAGATAGATGTAATAGTTCACCGCGAAAGTGTCATACACTCTATGGTGGAGTATTGCGATAATTCCGTAATAGCACAGCTCTCCGTGCCCGATATGCGCCTTTGCGTGCAGTACGGCGTGGAAGCGCCCGTAAGGCGCGAGGCGGTCATTCCTCAGCTTGATCTTAGAAAGCTCGGAAGTCTTACCTTTGCCACGCCTGACGAGGACACCTTCGTTCCGCTAAGGCTTGCCAAGGCGGCGTTTGCCGCAGGCGGAGCTGCACCCGCCGTTCTTCACGCCGCAAACGACGTGGCGGTCGAGCGCTTTATTGAGGGCAAGCTCTCGTTCCTCGGCATATTCGACACGCTTTGCCGCGTGTGTGACGATATGGCGTATGCCCGCGACTGCACCGCTCTTGACGATATTATGGAGTGCGACGGCGAGGCAAGGCGCAGAGCAGAGGCTTTTATAAACGTAAAATAATCACCGAAAGGTATTTTTCAATGACGATCCTTTATTTAATGTTAACGCTGCTCATATTCGGCGTTCTCGTTACGCTCCACGAGGGCGGACATTTTCTCATAGCAAGACTCAACGGAATAACCGTAAACGAGTTTGCTATCGGAATGGGGCCGAAGATCTTTTCACACGTTTCCAAAAAAAGCGGAATACGCTATTCCGTGCGCGCGCTCCCCATCGGCGGCTACGTCAGTATGGAGGGCGAGGATTCAGAGTCGGAGGACCCAAACTCCTTCCTTAACAAAAACGTCTGGCGCAGGATATCTACCGTCTTTGCAGGCCCTGCCGTAAACCTCGTCGTTGGATTTTTGTGTATGATACTTCTCGTTACAATGGGCTCAAATCTTGCTACGACCAAGATACACAGCTTTGCCGCAGAGGGAGCTGTCAGCAACGCTCAACTTATGGCGGGGGACGAGGTCGTAAAGGTCGGCTCAACGAGCGTACACACGGGCAACGAGCTTACCTACGAAATAATGAATCAGGGCTACAAGCCTGTTGATATTACGGTCATCCGTGACGGTCAGACCGTAATTCTTGAGGACGTGGTGTTTCCCACGTTTGAGGATTCGGGCGCAACCTTCGGGCAGTACGATTTTTACGTCGTAGCCGCACCCAAGAGCGTAGGAAGCGTTATATACCATTCCTTCTGGCGCTCAATTTCGACCGTCAAAATGGTCTGGGATTCACTCACGGGCATTTTCAGCGGTCGCTTCGGTGTGCAGTCGATATCAGGCCCTATCGGAGTTGCCGAGGTAGTCGGTGAGGCGACGAAAAGCGCATTCCCGATACAAAATCTCGTGTATCTTTTGGCTCTGCTTTCGATAAACCTCGGAGTTATGAATTTTTTGCCGATACCCGGACTTGACGGCGGCAGACTCCTTTTCCTCTTGATAGAGGCGGTCACGGGAAAGCATCTTGACAGAAGAATAGAGGGATATATCAACGCCGTTTGCGTAATGCTTTTGCTCGCGCTGATAATCCTCATAGGAGTCAAGGATATAGTTAATCTATTTTAGTTTATTTTAGGAGATAACAAATGGTTCGCAGAAGTACAAAGGGAGTAATGGTCGGCGGCGTTATGGTCGGCGGCGGCGCAAGGATATCCGTTCAATCGATGACTAATACGGACACGCACGACGCGCAAGCGACCGCTATGCAGATAGCTTCGCTCAAAAACGCGGGCTGTGATATCGTGCGAATAGCCGTTCCCGATATCGAAGCGGCAAAGACGGTCAAATATATAAAGAGCCGCATTCCCGAAATTCCTCTTGTTGCGGACATTCATTTTGATTATAGGATCGCGCTCAAATGCGCCGAATACGGCGTTGACAAGATCCGAATAAATCCGGGTAATATAGGAGATGAGGAAAGAGTCCGCGCGGTGTGCGCCGCGTGCCGCGAGCGAAATATCCCGATAAGGATAGGCGTAAACGGCGGCTCGCTTGAAAAGCATCTTCTTGAAAAGTACGGCGCACCTACCCCCGAGGCGCTTTTTGAAAGCGCGGAGGGGCATATACGCCTGCTTAACAAATTCGATTTTGACGATATAGTTATTTCAGTAAAATCATCGGACGTTTCTTCCGCCGTCGCCGCTTGCCGATACGTCGCACAGCGGTGCAATTATCCGCTTCACATAGGCGTTACCGAGGCGGGAAGCAGTAGGATGGGAATCATCAAAAACGCCGCCGCGCTCGGCGCGCTCATTAGCGCGGGAATAGGTGACACGGTAAGAATTTCGCTTACCGAAGATCCCGCCGAGGAGGTAAGAGCCGCCAAGGACATTCTCCGCGCTCTCGGATGCGAGGGACACGAGGGAATGGACGTGGTTTCGTGCCCCACCTGCGGAAGAACGAAGATAGACCTTGTGCCGCTTGTAGCGGCGTTTGAGGCCGCCGCGAGGACAGAGGGACTTACCCACCTGCCGATAAAGGTCGCCCTTATGGGTTGCGTCGTTAACGGCCCCGGAGAGGCTCGCGAGGCTGACGTCGGCATTGCGGGCGGCAAGGGCGAGGCGCTCCTGTTTGCACATGGCGAAACGATCAAAAAAATTAATGAGGATGAGATAATCCCAACGCTTATATCCTATATCAAGGAGAATTTTTTGAAATAAGCGTTTGGTGCTTTATAAAAAATGAAAACC